>NZ_JAAAJC010000017.1 GCF_009900715.1 Halococcus salsus | reverse complement strand
GTCCGTGCCCGAGGCCGCGTTCACGCACGAGCGCAGGTGTTCCTCGCGCTGTGCCTCCGAGTAGTCGTCGCGATCACCAATGATGAACGAGGAGACAACCCCGGCCGCGAGATACTCACTGCATGAGACGGTTTCTATGACACGCTCAGTAGTGTCGTATTTTCAGTCACGTTCTGCTCCAATGCGACCGAAACATTCCGGTGAGTGCCGGGAGTGAGATACCCGGAGAAGCCGCGTAGACTGTTCTGTGTCTCGTTGTTCGGCGGGAGGTAGTTCTCCCCATGAATAGCCACAAACCCGCCGTCCGGCAGCGTCACCGACTGCACGGTGACGGTTGTTCCGGTGGTCGACTGGTTCGGGAAACCGATTTTCGCCTCTCTTGCGAGCGACGTCGCATTCACGACCCGAACCGATGCCTGATCGTCGACGGCTCCGCCCGCCGTTCGGGAGTAGGCGGTGTCGATGAATCCCTGTGAGCTCAGGTAGTCGAACGACTGGTTGCTGTTCCCATCGCGTGCGGCGGTCGCGACGAGCGTCTGATTCTCGGCGATCGGCTCGTCGAGCACGACCTCGACCCGCTGATGAGGGCCCGCCGAGAGATACTGTGAGACGCCGATCGTGCTTCCGACCGACTCGTTCGACGGCGGAAGGTAGCTCTCGTTGTGTATCGCGATGAATCCACCCTCGGGAAGCGTAGCCGACCGAATCATGACTGTGGTCCCGTTGGTGGTCTGGTTGGCGATCGTCACGTTCGCCTCGCCAACCGTGCTCGTACTCGTGCTCGCGGTCGTGTTCGCGCTGGTCGTGTTGGCGGCTCCTGGGGCGACGAACCCCGCGCTCAGAACGGCGACACTGAGAGCGACGATGAACACGGTTCCGAGCACGCTGGCTACTGTGGGCTTCATGGAAGGTAGAGGGATTGGTTACGCCTACTGCGGCGACGTCTGGACGTACACGCTTCGGGCGGCTTGATCGACGGCGGCTAGATCCGCACTCTCCGAATCATCGTCATCGTCGCCTGAGTCGCTACTCGACGTTTCGGTAGTGGTGGTCGTGGTCGTCTCGGATTCGTCCGCCTCGGTAGATTCGGCGGATTCGGCATTGAAGATACCACCATCATCGCCGTCCTCGCTGGTTTCAGTTGGTGTCTCCGTCTCGGTCGTCTCTGTGTCGGTCGTCTCCTCGGGTGTGCTCGTGGTCGTATTCGCTCCGTCGTCCGGGAGGTCGCCGGGGAACAGGTCGGCGGCAAAGTCGACGTTCGCCGAATCGCTCACGATGTTGCCCTCCGAATCGACTGCCCCCATGTCGACGCCCGGATCGTAGCGACCGTTCGCATTAGTGTCGTTCACGAGAACAGCGGTGAGCCGTTCGTTCGTGACTGCCTCGCCGAATTGCAGGTCGATCTGGATGTTGTCGCTTGTACCCGACGGGAGCTGACCGGAGATACCTATGCGGTCGTCCGGGCGAGAGACGTCCCCGAAGCTCTCGGCCTGATAGACCACGACGAAGCCACCGTTATCGCTGGTGAGCGTGGCCTCGTCGACGACGACCTGTAGAGCGTCCTCGACCGACTGATCGTTGAACAGGATCGACGCGCTCTGTCCTTCATCCGGTTCGGTCGTGGTCGGGGTGCTCGTAGGCGTTTCAGTCGGCGTCTCTGTGGGCGTCGGTGTTGGCGTCTCTGTCGGTGTCGGTGTTGGTGTCTCGGTGCTCGTCGGGGTCGGTGTCGGCGTCTCTGTTTCCGTCTCGGTCGGCGTTTCGGTCGGTGTCGGTGTCTCTGTGGCCGTCTCCGTTGGAGTCGGCGTAGGCGTCGGCGTTTCCGTCGCCGTTTCTGTTGGTGTAGGAGTAGCCGTTTCCGTGCTCGTCTCGGTCGTTGTGGGCGTCTCAGTGCTCGTCGGTGTCGGCGTCTCTGTTGCCGTCTCGGTGGGCGTAGGAGTAGCCGTCGCCGTTTCCGTGGTGGTAGGCGTTTCAGTTGGCTCCTCGGGGGTTTCAGTCGGCGTCTCGGTACTCGTCGGGGTCGGCGTGGCTGTGGGCGTCTCTGTCGCTGTGCTCGTGCTCGTCGACGTCGCGGTGTCGGTGCTCGGGGCGCTCGTTTCGGTCTGAGTTGCTGTCGCGGTGGGGGGCGTTTCAGTGCTCGTCGGGCTCGCGGTAGGCGTACTCGTCGAGGTCCCCGTCTCGGTACTGGTTGCCGTCTCGGTCGGTGCTGGTGTTTCGGTGTCCGTCGCCGTCGACGTATCTTCGGCCGTCTCCGTGGCCGTGTCGCCCGTGGTCGGGACCGGCGTCGAGGTCGACGTCGGCGTACTGCCAGCGGTAGTGCTGGTCGATGGTGAGCTCGTACTCGTCGGGGTTGCGGTCGTGCTCTCCTCGCTGTCCCCGTTAGTCCCGGTGGTTGTCGACGTGCTCTCGTCGCTCGTCGAGGTCGCCGTACTGGTGCTGCTCGGGGATGCCGTACCGCTCTCCTCGGAATCCGTCGGTGCGAGTGACTGCTCTAGACGCTCCATCCGGTCGGCGTTCGTGTTGCTTACCGACTGACCCGACGCCGTGCCGCTCGACGTCTCTGCCGAGGTCGTCGCTGTCTCGCCCGTACTCGACGCCGGTGGCGTGCTCGTCGCGGTCGTCGTTTCGGTGGTGGTCGTGGTCGCCGTCTCCGTGGCCGTACTCGCCGACGTCCCGCTATCGGTACTCGGGGCGCTCGTCTCGGGGGTTGGCGTCGGCGTCATGGTCGGCATTGGCTGGGGGCGGACCTCCACCGTCTCCGGGGTCGTTGTGGTCGACGTCGCGGTATCGGTCGTGCCGGTGGTCGTAGCGACCGTGGTGCTCTCGCTTGTTGCCGACGTTCCTTGACCCTCGCCGCTCTCGGTGTTCGTCGAGGTCGGGGTAGTCGTTGGTGTCGCCGTGCCGGGGTCGTCGGTGGCCGTCTCGGTCGCCGTTGCCTCCGTTCCGCTGGACGTCGAACTACCCTCGCTCACGTCCTCGGTCGCGGTCGGCGGGAGCTCGACACGGAGCGTGTAGACGCCACCGGGTTCGAAGGTCCGGGTGTCGGCGTCGATGAACGTCTGGTTGGCCTCGCTCGTCGGAGACCACACCGGGCCGGGCTTCTCGTAGCTCGCGAGCGTCAGTGTCACCGGGTCCGTACCCTCGGCGATCCGGAAGCTCACGCGCGCGGTCCCGTTGCTCATCACAACTATATCGGAGCTTTCGACCGCGCTCGCGAGCGTATCGTTCGTGGTGAATTCACCATCCGAAGACCGTTTGAGGGTGTTCTCGGTGCTCCCGTGGGCGTAGCGGATCAGTTTGTCCGGGGTGTAGTAGTTCGACGGCGGGTGACGAAGGTTCTCGATCGCCTCACCCTGCACAAAGTCGATCTGATAGTGGGTTGCGTTTGCTTCCGAGCTCTCCGATTCGGTAGCGGTAGACGTGTCCGAAGTAGCCGTCTGAGCGGAGGTATTCAACTGTAGCGAGCGGAGCATCCGATTGCCGAGCGTAGTAGGGTTCTCGTCCCCATCGGTCGCGACCTGAACGGTTGCGACGTGCTGCTCGACGTTCGTGACCTGGATACTACTCGCCTGCACTCGTTTGGCATCGACCGTCCGCACGAGCGCGTTCTCTAATTCGCCCTTCTGATAGGCTCCGTTGTACGAAATCTCGTACGTGAGCAAGCCCTCGGTCTGGTTGATCAGGTCGATGCTGCTCACACTCATGGGACCGGCGTCCCCACCGGACTCTGTTCCAATACTCTGAGTTGTGTCTCCTTGGGGATTGATCTGGAACCCGATGAGAGCCGCCGAAACGATGAGTACGGCCACTACAGCCCAAACTGCAACTCTCTTACGCATTAACAGATAGCCCTCTTACATTCGGCTTAAGCTTAATCAACACACGTCAAAGATGTTTCATAATAGAAAGTGGGCTAGCATATGAATAGAAATGGCTATTGGGATATGGGTGATCTCAGGAATATTTCAGTCGCTTTGTTGTTCGAACTTCTCAGGCCATTCTATTATTGGATGCCCGCGAGAGACGATTTCTGGTGGGCGACCTTCCTGGAACTCAGGGATACCCTCAGAGAAAGCCGTGGGAAGCAATATTTCTGACGATGGGTTTCCGTCCTTAGCTTCTTGTGTAAGGAGACGAACCTTTACTTCATCAACTTCAAATGAATCTAGTGACTCATAGCGTTGGTCACGCTCATCAACGAATTCGAGCGTTAACCGGACTTTGCAGCTGTTTATGCCTTCCCTAACTAGTCGACTTGTGAACTGCTCGAAAGGCATTCTCCTCAGTTCCCCAACTGCTTCAAGATAGCAATCAATGTGGACTTCTCCTTCAAAATCTATCGCATTGGATAACCCAGAGAGCATCCGTTCATCTCCCTCGATCGTCCTAAGTTGGTAGTAGCCCGGTTTACAGTCAATACCTCCCGTATCACTCGTTATTTCACTTTTCAGGTAGACAGAACGGATGTTGCCTCTCCCTGAGTTCCTCAGCGTCATATAGAGGGTATCACCGTCAGCATACATATGACCACGACGAGCTATGGATGTAGCATACTCGCGTTCCATCAAGGTAGTTTGTCTCTCTAACACCTGATGTCGGCTAGGTAGCCGCTGAATGCACGAGTCGAACGTTCGTTGCAGCCGGTTTCTTGACATACCAAATGAGTCGCGACCAGAATCGGATCACGGTTTCAGAACCAGTGTCTCAAAGCGTGAAACAAACCAGCGTCCAAGAGAGCTGTCGCTCATGACCGGGCGCTCACAGAGATGGTCTGGCGTTAATCAGGCGGATCGAGGCCGTAGTATTGTTTCGCCACGGTCAGGAACTGGTTCGCATCCACTCGTGGCTTGTACGTGAGGTCCTCGCCGTCGATGGCGATCTTCACCAGCAGGTCGACCAGTCGCCACACGTTGTAGAGGACGCACGCGAACGCGAAGTTGAAGAACCGATAGTCGCGTTCAGTCGAGGTGGTTCGCACCATGAAGTGTTTCTGCTTCTTAAAGCCGTTCTCGATACCCCAACGGCGGCGATACCACCGGATCAGCCGCTCGATCATGTGGATGAATTCCTTCCCCTCCATCCGTTGATCGTCAGTGCCACGCGCTGTCACGTAGGGGTGGTTGGTCTCGAAGACGACGGTTTCGGCGGTGTCTACGTCTCCATCCTTGGCTTTCTGCTTGCGCTCTTCGACTTCCTCTTCTCGCTGGATATCCGCGAGCAGCCGCGAGAACGACATCCCCTCGCTCGGTTCGCCGTCCACATTCTCGAACTCCCACTCGCCGCACATCTCCGTCCACACCTCTGAGAGACTGTCGTCCTCATCATCGTCCGAATTCGACCGCTGCGGGAGGTAGATCTGTTTGCGTGTCGACGTGCCCTCAAGCGTCTCTTCCTCGGTGACGTGGAAGCGTTTGCCGTTGCGGTACATCCACGCGATGGTTTCGGCCTCATCACTGCGTTCAAAGATGCGTGTCGGATTGAGGAAGTGGACGCCGTACTCCTCACAGGTGTCCTTCACAGGGCCGCTGTCGAACTCGCGGTCCATCATCACGAGGTCGATATCCACCATTTCGGTCGTTTGCGACAGGAGCTTCTCGACGATCTCGTCTTTCGACTGACCTCGCACGCGCGGAATGGCGTCGAGGACGAGCGGCACATCCATCCCGACGATTTTGAGCACCGCCCACTGGTAGTAGTCGTTGCCGTCCTTGTAGCCGAGGATATCGTCATCGTGGTCCTCCAGATCACCGGTGAACGGGAAGCCCTTGGTCACGTCGATGGCCGCAAAGACCGGTCCATCGAGCTCGCCGTTCTGGCGAGCGCGGGCGATCAGCATCCGCGTCGTATTGCGAAGCATCGAGCGGATCTCCGCGACCGAGAGCTTTCCGATCTGGTAACGGTGGGTCGATCCCGTAGGAATCCGTTCGCGTGTGGTATCGAGTGAGAACGACGCGGGGCCGCTGCGGGCGTACATGTCCTCGCGCATCCCCATGTAGGCATGTTGCTCCCAGAAGGCGTTCTCATGAATCTGCCAGTTCGGGCCACGAGAGAGCGCGAAGGCGTCGGTCACGAACGGTTTGGCCTGCTGCCACACCTCGTCGGTTTTTGCGGCGACGAGTTGACGTTCGGGAGGGTCGTCGGCGTCCGACTCATCTGCTTCGTCGATGTCGATCCGGTCAGGAAGCGACACCCCGCAGGCACGCGCGGCCCTCACAATCGAGTCAGCACACTCCCGTACGGCGTCGCGGAGCTTCTCGCTGAAGCGTTCGTTCCACGCGCGCCAGAACGTCGATTGATTCGGGAGGGTTTCGAAGCCAAGATTCTGGCGCAGCGAAGGATGTGTTCGGAGGTGGTCGTGGAGGGCAGTTTCGTCCCACCCGTTGATCTCCATGAGGAGGGTCGCTCGAACGTGGATCGCCATCGGATACCGTCCCGAATACGGTGCTAACGAATCTTGTGCGGCGAACGTGAGATGATCGATCGGAAGGTGGCAGACCAGCGTCTCGATGTCGGTGTAGCTCCCGGCCCGCTCACACTGTGATTGCGCGATGGTCGTGACATCCGCAACGAATCCGTCGAGAGCATCGCCTGTCCCGTCGGGGTCGTCCTCGAAAAACCGTGACCGGCCATTGTAGCCGGTGGCGTCGGCGACGAGAGCCGCTGCCACCATCTCCGCAGTGTCGTCCAGCGGGCTTGTGGTGGGTGATTTCGCGTCGATACGTGCATCTGTGTCGGCTGAGTCCGACTCTGGCGTTGACTTCGGACTCATATAGTATATCTAACCGTACCCACAAGTCGTCCGACAGACGAACACTGCGCGGAGGTGGCGCTGTTCACACGCGGCTACGGTAGCGTGGCGAGTGTTGTCCCATCGGTTTCTGTCGGGTACGACGACCGCCTCGTCACCGGATCATGATCGAGTCGTTCTCGCTCGGGGGCACCGATGGTTCCGAACGCTTGCACTTCCTTGAACAGTTACTGCTCTGGGACGCTCGTCAGTGCGGGAGAGTATCTGCTCTGGGCATCGAGCGGCGGGAGGTCCTTCTCGCCAGCGCTGACCTTCGCACGTTCGAGCCGCCACTGGTCGTTGTCGAACGGGACGTCGTAGTTCGCCTCGGCCCGCGCAAGAATGCTCTGGACCGCTGACTCGGGAATCTCGAAAAAGCCAGCGGTGGCGTGCTTCTCACGGCCCTTGCGGACCTCGCGGATGAACGTCTGGGTGCGGACGTACTCGGCGGGAATCTGCTGGAGGAAACCATCCTCAACGGTATAGCCGAACGGCGGGCGACCGACACGCTTGCCGTCGGCGATGGCGGCGTCGATACCTTCCTGGACGCGCGAGCGGATCATCTTGCGCTCGGCGTCGGCGAACACCATCATCATGTTGAGCATCATCTCGGCCATCCAATCGTCCTCGCCGACCGTCCCGATAGGTTGGTTCACGAGGTCGATGCCAACGCCTTTCTCGCGGAGGTCCTCGACGAAGCCAGCGAGGTCGGCGAACGACCGCCCGAGCCGGTCGAGTTCGTGGGCGACCACCACGTCGTACTCCGCGACGTGCTCGCGGAGACGCTGGTACTCCCGCCGGGAGGTCGATGCCCCGCTTTCGCCAAGGTCACAGAACCACTCGATCTCGTTCGATGTCTCCGTCTCACTGTACTTCTGGCGGATCGCGCGCATCTGGCGATCCTCGTTCTGGTCGTCGGTCGAGACGCGGACGTAGGCGGCGATCTGCATGGTGGATTCGGACACCCTATTCGTACCGGGATTCAGTACATAAAGAACAGGGGTTTTCGTATCGATGCGAAAAACAGCTGTTTTTCGCGTCCGTTTTGCCACGGTGTTTTCATACGATATGCAGTCGTCAACAACGATAGACTCAGATCATACGTCTGTTTCGTCTAACCCCTAGAGATCATTCGCTCGCCGCGGCTTCTTTGAGCTCATCGTATTGTGTCTTGATCTTCGAGGCACACGACGTACAGCAGACTTCGTGAGTCTGCTCACCCAACTCGACTGTCTCGCCGTCATCAACTGATTTTCCACAGACGGTACATTCCATCGAGACCGACTCTGCACCCAGCTGTGGTTTCCAAGTTGATTCACTCACCAGTCGCACCGTGTAACTCCGAATCTGTGCACCATCGAGAGTTTCCGAGAGGAGAGCCCGGATGTCTTGTTCGCTCCCGTGTGCGACAAATAATACCGTCGCGTCGAGCGTTCGAATAATGTGTTCGACAGCTGGCGTGTCAGCGAGCGTGTTCGCTACGGTTTCATCACTATTGGGTTCAACATCAAGTTCGACGAGTACCGACGGTCCTTCGACCAATATCGACCGATCAATATCAAGGGTGAATCGTTCGATGACGCCTATCTCCTGAAGACGTTCAACGCGATCCGAAACTGTCGGTGGCGAACGGTCGACCTGCTTTGCGATCTCTCGATAGGAGTGACGAGCGTTCTCCATCAGCAGCTCGATGATCTCGTAATCAACGTCGTCGATCCCAGTCATGGCTATGTGTATGCTATGGCGAGTCAAACACATTCTCCTGTCGTTTGCAAGGGGAGCGAATACCGCGTAGAAATGGTCTGTACTGCTGCTCATCGCTAACTTCGAAACAGAAGATCTGTACCATCCCCTCGTGGTGGTTTTCGTTTTTGGGACTGTTCCACAATCTACCTCAAGCCACCCGAAATAGATCTGTGAAACAATCGAATATCGTTGCCCAGAAAGCGCAAAAACGATCCGCCCGATATCTGAGGTGCAATGGCAGTCCAACAGATCGGTCTGAGCGATGAGATGGAAGAGTGCGTGGATACCTGCATCGAGGCCGCCGAGGTCTGTGAGTGGTGTGCCGACGAGTGCGCGGGCCACGGTGAGGGGATGGCCGAATGCCTCCGGCTCTGCCGGGACGTCGCCGACCTCGCGTCGCTGTGTGCGCGACTGTGTGTTCGAGACTCCGAATTCAACTCTCAGGTCGCCGAGGCCTGTGCTGAGGCGTGTGAGGCGTGTGCTGAGGAGTGCGAACAGCACGACCACGACCACTGCCAGGCTTGCGCCGAAATCCTGCCCCGCTGTGCAGAAAGCTGCCGGAACATGGCCTGAATACGGTCTCCACAGCTGCAGGAGACTCCTCAGCACGGGACAGTACAGAATCGATCGTTATTTTTGATCCAAAGCAACTTCCGAGAGGAAGTTCGGGTGTGTCGAACTATACCCGGACAGTACAGTTGAGGGGGTTCCCACCGGAAACCCCTCGTAGACGACGGTTTGAACGGGGACGATTGCACCATGATACGCAATAACCAAGAGAACGCCCGACTCCGGACGTACTGATGGCTAGTGAGGACATGATGACTTCTTTGACCCACGAGACGCCACCTACTCCAGCGGAGCGTTGTAGCTACTCTTTCGACAGCGAATCCGACACTGCCGGCGCGTACAGTTGCTGGCGGCCGTCATGGGGAGACACCGATCACTGTGTCTGACACGTTGAGCGAGCGAACAAGCCAGTAGATGCGCTCGCCGCGGCCCGTACCGATAACCGAGAGCGGTTGGACGGGGCGTATCTCCCGAACGTGTCGATAGGTTCTTCCCTCTCGTTTGCGGACTGTACGCTCCGGAATGCCTGTCTGACAAACGCAACCCTACGGAACGCCGACTGTAGTCGCGCCGATCTCTCCCGAGCGAACTGTACTGGGTGTGACTTTTCGGATAGCGTTCTCGACGCCACCTGCCTGGATCGTGCTACGCTCGATGGGGCGGATCTCTCACACGTCAGCGGGGCGGAGGTGACCCTCGTTGGCGCTACGCTCGTCGGTGCCGATCTCTCGCATGCACGATTCGAAGACGCCGATCTCTCGGATGCGGACTAACCGACGCCACCTCAGCAACACGACTCTCAGGCGCGCGATGCTTCGTGAGACGACCTTGACGGATGCAACGCTCAAAGAGACGCTTCTGGTTGACGCCGATCTTACCGAGGCGGACCTAGAGTACGCAGCGATGATCCGAACCGATCTCCGCGGGGCGGATCTCACCGGGGCTCACTTCTACGGGAGTGTCCACGACAACTGCCGGATCGACCACTGAACGTCCCTCGATGGGGTTTGTAGCTACGAGCAGATGATCCCTGAGGACGAGTCACTCGGCGCTGTCGTCGCCGATGGGAACGTTGATCTACTGGATAAGGCGATCTGGACGTACGGCGCACTGCAAACCATTTCCCGAGAGAACAAGCTGAACCAGCAGGCGAGCGAGTATTACGTTCGGCAACACGACACCCAGCGGCGGCAAGTCTGGGCGAGGGGACAGTACCTTCGCTGGGCGAAAGCCGAAGGCGCACGCTGGGTGATGCAGTACGGTGAGGGGATTTGGACCGTGGTCTACACTGCACTCGTGGTGATCGTTCTGAGTGCAGTGCTCTATCCCCTCTCCGCGGTCGGCGGGTTGCGCCGGTCGAGTTCGGGGGCAGCTCTCACCTATGCGACGGGCGGCCCGCTCGATCCCTCCACGGTCACTGGTATCAGGAATTTGGTGGCCATTCTCGCGGAGAGCCTCTACTTCAGCGTCGTTACGTTCACGACGCTCGGCTATGGCGACTGGGTTCCACTCGGGTATGCGAAAGGGCTCGCGATGGCCGAATCGCTCATCGGGACGTTCATCGCATCGCTTCTGATTTACGTACTCGCGCGACGGGTCATGTGGTGACGGTTCCGTTCAAATTAAGCGATGGTTGATACCATCGCCGTGACCAGAGACCGCTTACGTGCCACGTGGCGTCGAAGAGGTGATCTCGGCAAATCTGCTAAAATCGATCGTCGTCGGTTCTGTTCGAACGATTTCACCCTCGTGCTGACAGGGAGTCACCCCTGCAGGGGTAAACTCGCCGTCCTCACCCGTATCTGGATACGCGACCACACGAATCGTGTGCTCCCCTGAAAGTTCGGTCCTGAGAGTAATCGGCACCCCAGCCGAGGCCGTACCAGTACTCGGTGGCTGTCCGACCCGAGTCGTACCGAGGACGGTATCGTTTTCCAGCACCACCAACCGAACCCGTGTGCTCGCTTCACGGCTGAAATCGACCCAAACGGTATCCTGACGCCAAATTCCATCGGCAATCTCGCCAAGCGCATAGAACGAGATCTTGCTTACGCCCCTGCAAGCGGTTCCGGACTCTCGTCGAGAGACAGCCGTGGTGCTCGGTTCGTCGGTACCTCCTCCAGCTCGTTTCGAGATCGTCTTTGATCTCGGAGTGGACGTGGGACATTGCTGGGGTGATTGATCACTAGACTTGCCCGTTGGTGGAACGGCCGTCGGACTCTCGTTCGCTCCACCCGAATCACCGGCACAACCTGCAAGAGAGGCCAGAGCCGCTGTAGACACAGCGAGAAGCGTGCGTCGTCTCATATATATGGCTGAAACTGGGTGGAATATGTGCTTTTTGAGAGGGTGACCTGAGTGTTGCCGAATCGATGGCCGGTTCCACACGTGAGTCGTCCGTAGCTAATGGGATGATGGACGATCACGCCAGCGCATAGAGGACGAGGTTTCGAACTCCGGGGAGGAAACCGGCGAGCCCCGCTGCGAGAAAGAGAAGCCGCGTCCCGAGCGGCGTCGTTTCGCTGTCGGTGGCGACTACCCAGACCAGACCCGTTGCGAGACTCAGCTTGAGGACGACGAAGAGCCATCCGACGCCGATTATCGATGCGGTGGGGAGCGTCGCAGCGAGATTTAAGACGGCGCGTGAAAGCGGCACCTGCTCGGACACGGCGAGAATGTCGACGCCGACTGCCGTCGAAACCGCGTCAATCGCCTGTCCGAAGACGACGAACACACCCATCCAGCCAGCCTGTTTGGATACCGGTGGCGAGGCGCGATGGACAGCAACCCAGACCATGGCTGTGAGTGCAACCGCTCCGAGAACACTAACAGTAGGCCATAGGACGTGCACGTGGCCAACATCACTCAAAAGCGAGGATAGACATAGAAGTCCTCCCACAGAGAGTGCCGCACCGGTGGCGAACCCCGTCGCTGCCCGCGTGCGAACACCACTCTGGCTCATAGGAGAATCGCCATCAGGCCGTTGGTTACCGATGTTGATTGATTCATCTCACTATATCTCGTCGTTCTGCTTCGGTTTTCGTGCGGTAGCGATGAAAATCGTTCCACCGTTGAATGTGGCTACCGTCGTTGATCCGAATCGGCTGGCGAGCGCTGTTGGGATGTTTTCCTCGGGAAACCAGTTCGTCGTGTACTTCGAGAGAGGGACGATCACGGGGTTGAGAATCGTCCACGGGAACTCTTGAAATGGCTGCGCGTCGAGGACGACAATCCGACCGCCGGGACGCAGCGCTCGGTACGCCGTGTCGACCGCGTCTGCTGGATTCGGCATGGCACTCAGCGTCATTGCAGCATAGACCGCATCGAACGCCCCGTCATCGGCTCCGAGACGCCCTGAATCACCATGTACTAGATGAACGTTCCTCCAGCCTGCCTGCCGAACCCGTTCGGCGGCGCGCTCCACCATTCCGTGGCTGTAGTCCACGCCGACTACAGCTCCCTGGCTCCCCACACGAGTGCGAAGCGCTTCGAAGGAGTTGCCCAGACCACAGCCGAGTTCCAGTACGCGCTCGCCGGAGTCGAGCGCAAGCGACTTCACCGCCCGCTCGCGGAGTTCGGTCTCACGACCGAGGAAGGCGACATCGTACAGTCGGTTGAACAGGCGTTCGTGACGACTCCACCAGTCGTAGATCGACCGACCGCGCTCGCTCACGAGAGGTCTACTCCGCGGAGTCGGCGGGCGTTGATGGCGACGATAATCGTCGACAGCGACATGAATACTGCGCCCACTGCGGGCGAAAGCAGGATACCGATCGGTGCGAGTACCCCCGCGGCGAGCGGGAGCGCGAAGACGTTGTAGCCGGTCGCCCAGACGAGATTCTCCTGCATCTTCCGGTAGCTCGCCTTCGAGAGGCGCACGAGCCGCATCACGTCGAGCGGGTTGTTCTCGACGAGGATGATGTCGCCAGATTCAATGGCCACGTCAGTACCGGAGCCGATGGCGATACCGACATCGGCCCGCGTCAACGCGGGTGCATCGTTGACTCCATCGCCGACCATTGCAACGAGCTTTCCCTCCTCTTGCAGCTGCGTGACCATTTGATCCTTCTCCTCGGGAAGCACCTCAGCGAAGTACTGGTCGATGTCTAACTCTTCGGAAACCGCGGCCGCGACGTCCTCGGAATCGCCGGTGATCATCGCCACCTCGATGTCCATATCATGGAGCGCTCGGATCGTTTGGTGGCTCTCCTCGCGGATGACGTCCGCGAGTGCGAACGCGGCGACCACATCGGTTTCCTCGCGGACGAGATAGATGACCGTCTGTGCGTTCGCGCCGGCTTCTTCGGCGAACGACGTGATGGATTCGGACCGCTCGATGTCGAATTTTCTGAGGAGGTTCGGTCCGCCGAGATGCACAGTCGTCCCATCCACGGTAGCGCGGACGCCGAGACCACGGAGGTTCTCGAACTCCGAGACCTGCGGACGGTCGACGTCGCGCTCGTCGGCCGCGTTCCGGATGGCACGGGCGATCATGTGCTCGGAGTCGCCCTCGACGGCCGCAGCCACGCCAAACGCCCGTGCTTCGTCCCAGTCTTCAGCCGTCTCGACGCCGACGACGCCCTGCTCACCCTTGGTGAGCGTCCCAGTTTTATCGAACATCACTGTATCGAGATTCCGGGACTCTTCCATGGCAATGCGGTCGCGGATGAGCATCCCGTTCTGGGCCGCGGTCGAGGTGTTGATTGCAACTACGAGTGGGACCGCGAGTCCAAGCGCGTGCGGACACGCGATGACGAGGACGGTGACGACACGTTCGAGGACCATGATGTTGAAGCCAGTTGCGATGACCCAGCCGACCAGCGTGAGAGCCGCAACACCCAACGCGACGTAGAACAGCCAGCCCGCCGCCTGGTCGGCGAGCAACTGCGTCCGGGATTTCGACTGCTGAGCTTCATCGACGAGACGCATGATACCCGCCAGCGTCGTCTCCTCACCCGTCGTGGTCACCCGCACACGGAGGCTGCCGTCCTGGTTGACCGTCCCGGCGACGACTTCGCTACCAGGATCTTTGTCGACCGGACGGGACTCGCCGGTTATCATCGACTCGTCGACCGATGACTCGCCCTCGATGACTTCGCCGTCGGCAGGGACGCTCGCGCCCGGACGGACGAGCACGACGTCGTCCTCGGTCAACTCATCAATCGGAACTTCCTCGGTGTCGCCGCCCTCGGTGACGCGCTCTGCGGTGTCGGGCATGAGCTTTGCGAGCTCGTCAAGTGCACCCGAGGCCTGCCGGACCGAGCGCATCTCCATCCAGTGGCCCAGCAGCATGATGTCGATCAGCGTTACGAGCTCCCAGAAAAACGGCGTCGTCCCCGGAAGGACGAGGCTCGCCAGCGAGTAGACGAACGCGACGGTGATCGCCAGCGAGATGAGCATCATCATGCCCGGCTCGCGGTTTTCGAGCTCCGTCCGCGCCATCGAGAGGAACGGCACGCCCCCATACGCGAAGACGACTACCGAGAGAATCGGCGTTATCCATTCACTGCCGGGGAAGACAGGTGCGGTGTAGTTGAAGATATCCTGGATGAATTCGCTGAAGACGATGACTGGAATCGAGAGAGCCAGCGATATCCAGAAGCGTCGGCGGAACATCTCCTCGTGACCTGAGTGGTCCGTCTGAGCGATGTCATCGCCGCTATCGCCGGGCCGGTGGGTCGGCGGTGTGTCGGTGGTTGCAGGTTCGTTTCCTCGTTCGGTTTCGTCACGTATCGAATGTTCGCTCATAGTAGTGTAGTGTCCTGTTTTCGTGTTCAGCCGGTGTATTCGATGATACGTCCCATACCGCCGTCGAGATGGTAGATGTTGTGACAGTGGAACAGCCACTCGCCAGGATTGTCCGCGAGGAAGTCAATCGTGACCCGGCCCATGTGGCCCGGCACCATCACCGTGTCCTTGAGCACGTCGCCGACGTGGAAGAAGTGTCCGTGGAGATGCATTGGGTGAGCGACTGGACTTCGATTGTTCAGCCGTATCCGAACGTGCTCGCCAGCCTTCACGGCAAACGGGTCCGCGTCGGGGAATCGCTGGCCGTTGATGAGCCACGTTCCCGGACCGCGGCCTGCCGAGAGGGTGACATCGAACGTCCGGTCCGGTGACCCCTGTAGCCCCTCGATGGATTCAACCGCGTGAAGGTCGCCGTAGCCGAGCTGATTGCCATCGAACGACGGTTTGCGTGGAGTGCCGGTAGCACCCTCGTAGCGCAGCGTCGCCGTGGCCGGTTGTTCGTCGCCATCGACCGACCGGGCCTCGATGGCCCACGCTCCGGGATTGTTCGCTTCGACGACTGCATCGTAGCGCTCGCCGGGACCGAAGGCGAACGAGTCGGTCGTGACGGGTTCGACGGGCTGGCCATCGGCGTGGGTGATGTTCAGTCGATGGCCACCGAGACCGACGCGAAACGTCGTCGCCCCGCTGGCGTTGATGAATCGGACTCGGAGCCATTCGCCCTTTTCGATGGTGAACTCCGATGGATTCGACGGAAGACGGCCGTTTGCGAGCAGGCCCGCGTAGTCCGGACGTGAGGCCATGTTCAGACCACCGTCCATCTGATTGCGACCCATACCTCCACCCATTCCACCACCCATACCGCCTCCGCCCTGAACGGCCCATTCGGATTCCGGCTGCGGGGCACCCCGCAGGTAATCGTTGAAGATCACGACGATGTCGCGGTCGAACGCAACGTGTGGCGACTCCTCCTCGACGATGAGCGGGCCGATGAGGTGGCGGTCGAGCTGTAGCCCAATATGACTGTGATAGAAATACGTCCCGGCCGGGACCGCTTCGAAGGTGTAGGTGAACGTGCCGTCGGGTTCGACGGGCGCTTGCGTGACGTTCGGCACGCCGTCCATCGGGTTGGCGAGCGGAATCCCGTGCCAGTGTATCGTCGTTGGGTCGGGCAGCTGGTTTTCGAGGCTGACCTGAAGCACGTCGCCCTCGGCGACCCGCAGTTCCGGTCCGGGCGTCTGTCCGTCGTAGAGCCATGCGGGATTCGAGCGTTCGGTTCCGTTGGGCGAAATCGGGCCGGTCGTGGCAGTGAGCGTTCGCTGCTGATCAGCGTTTTTCGGGACGGTCGGTGACTGCGAGGTGGCTGCTTCGGGCGATGGCTCGGCGCTTGCTGGGGCCGAAGCCACGGTCGGCGTGGACGAATCGGTGCTCGACGACGAAGACGAACAGCCGGCAAGCATGCTAAGAGACGCGCCCCCGGTGGCTGCGAGCAGCTCTCGTCGAGAGATATCCAGGTTCATATAATTGGAGTCAGTCGCTTTCGAGTTTCTCCCGGCGAGTTTCGAACTCCTCGTCGGAGAGGTCGCCGCGTGCGTAGGCGCTCCGGAGTTCCTCCAGCGCAGTATCACGCGAGTCGGTGTGGCCGGCTACGCGACGGACGAGGAGATAGCCGGCTCCGAGAACCACGAGAAGCACGACGAGCGGGACGAGAAGCCCGACGAGTCCGGCGTTCCCGCCCGCGCCATAGCCGTACATCCCACCCATCATCGGCATTGCGAATCCCATCATGAGCATCGGAGCCAACACGAGGATGGCGAGACCGACCAGTAGTATCGTCGCAAGGTCCGTCCGAGTAGAGTTGGCCATCGCCTCACGCCTCCTCGCCAACGGTTTCAAGGACGCGCTCGAAGCGCTCGTAGACTTCTTCGGCGATGGAATCAAGCGCGGGGTTGTCGGTGATGCCGACGAGCTGTCCGGGATCGACCGCGCTCACGGTCACACTGTCGTCGGATTCGTAGACGATGACGTTGCATGGCAGGAGCGCACCCAGTTCGGGTTCTTCGTCGAGACCTTCGTGGGCGAGCTGTGGGTTACATGCACCGAGGATGCGGTACTGTCGAGTGTCGACGTCGAGTTTCTGTTTGAGCGTCTCACGGACATCGATATCGCTGAGGACACCGAATCCTTCGTCTTCAAGTGCATCAGTTGTCGCGGCCACTGCTTCGTCGAGCGATTCGTCGGCGGTCGTGGTGAGCGTGTACGTCATAGGCTTGGTTGTGTGTAGTAGTGTGTCTTCTACACTATATTGTCCCTTGGATTTCTTTTGTGCGGTGGAATAGGGTGGAATGCTCACACCGAGGCTTCGTAACCCGTGTCTTCGACTGCTCGGACGATGGCGTCGCTGTCAGGGTCACCCTCAATTGTGGCGTTTTCCGCCTCGTGATCCGCACGGACATCCGAGACGCCGGAGATGCCCTGAAGTGCCTCCTCGACAGTCTGTTCACAGTGCTCGCAGCTCATTCCTTCGACTGTGATTGTCGTCGTCATACAGGTAATCCTATGCCCGCCTGATTTATTCCGATTTCTGCTTCGATAGTGGTGGTTTGATGACCCGGAAGCTGTTGGTTCCAAAGTGGATATTCGGAAGAGCATTTAGTGGTTGATGCCGTCAGTAACAGTATGCGCGATCTCGATGAAACGGACCTCGAAATCCTCGACCTGTTGCTGAGCGATGCACGTCAGCCGTGGAGCGAAATCGCCGAGGTGGTTGATCTGTCGCCACCGGCTGTCTCAGAGCGTGTCAAGCGGCTACAGGAGATAGGCATCATCCGTCGCTTTACCGTCGATGTCGACCGGTCACAGCTTTACGAGGGCGTTCCCATTCTCCTGAAGCTCACGGTTAAATCGGAACGGTTCGAATCCGTCCGTGCAGAGCTTCTCGAAGCCGAAGCAGTCGAATACGTGTTCACGACCGCCGAACACGATCTCCTCTGCTACGCACTCGTTGTCGATGGCGATGTCCCAACGTGGCTTGCAGAGATACTCGACGTACGGAGCATCAAGGACTACGACGTACAGCTTCTGACGGGTGTCAAATGGACGCCCACCCTCAGGGAAACGAAGTTCGCTCTGACGTGTGCTGAGTGCGGCAATACCGTCACCCGTGAAGGGACTGCCGCCCGTATCGGCGACGAACTCCACCAGTTCTGCTGTTCCTCGTGTGAAGCCCGGTTTGAAGAGCAGTACGAACGGATGGAAGAGGAAGCAACAGGGTAGATTGACTCTCATCGCAACCACTTTCGAACCATAAGTCTGCACAGGCCTGAGCCTTGAGTATCATAAGAACAACCGCATTAAACGAGCATCACGTAGTTACTGGTGATGAGTCACCGAAAAACACAACTCGACATACAGGGCATGGGTTGTGCGAACTGTTCGCAAACAATCACTCAGGCCCTCACCGACCTCGACGGGGTGAGCGAGGCGAACATCAACTTCGCCACCGACGAGGGAACTGTCGAATACGACCCGGAAGCAACGTCACTCGCGGCGATCTACACGGCAATCGACGACGCCGGGTACAGCGCACTGAGCACGTCAGCCTCCATTGGCATTACGGATATGACGTGTGCAAACTGCGCCGAGACCAACGAGGAAGCGCTCGAAGACGTTCCTGGCGTGATTTCGGCGGAAGTCAACTACGCGACCGACGAGGCGAACGTCGAGTACAACCCCGCCGAAACCGACTGCGAGCAGCTCTACGATGCGATTGAGAGCGCTGGCTACTCACCCGTGCGCGACGACGGGAGTGGGGACTCCGAGCAGGACCAGCGCGACGCCGCACGGAACGAAGAGATCCGCCACCAACTTCGGCTGACGCTGTTCGGCGCAGCACTCTCGCTCCCGATGCTCGCGTTCCTCATCGAGAAATTCATTTTGGGCGGCGGGGCGCTCCCCGAGACGATTTTCGGCATTGAGTTCGGCTGGGTCGAGTTCCTACTTGCGACGCCCGTGCAGGCTGTCCTCGGCTGGCCGTTCTACAAGAACTCGTACAAGGCGCTCGTGAAAAACCGCTCGGCGAACATGGACGTGTTGATTGCGCTCGGCTCGACGACCGCGTACCTCTACTCGGTCGTGGTCCTGTTAGGCCTGCTCGCGGGCGGGCTGTACTTCGACACCGCCGCGCTGATCCTCGTGTTCATCACGCTCGGCAACTACCTCGAAGCCCGCTCGAAGGGACAGGCTAGCGAGGCACTCCAGCAGCTCTTGGAGATGGAGGCCGACACCGCAACCGTCGTCGATGAGGATGGAAATGAAGAGGAAGTCCCTCTCGATGAGGTCGATGTCGGCGACTGGATGAAGATCCGGCCGGGTGAGCAGATTCCGACCGACGGCGTGGTGGTCGACGGCCAGTCGGCAGTCGACGAGTCGATGGTCACCGGCGAGTCGGTGCCCGTCGAAAAGGAGGAAGGTGACGAAGTCGTGGGTTCGACCATCAACGAGAATGGTGTCCTCACTGTTGAAGCGACCAAGGTCGGCGCGGACACGGCGCTCCAGCAGATCGTCCAGACTGTGAAGGAAGCTCAGTCTCGCCAGCCCGACATTCAGAATCTCGCCGACCGCATCTCGTCGTATTTCGTGCCTATCGTGATAGCGAACGCGCTGCTGTGGGGTCTCGTCTGGTATCTGTTCCCCGAAGCACTCGCAGGATTCGTCGGCGCACTGCCGCTGTGGGGACTCGTCGCGGGCGGACCGGCAGTGGCTGGCGGTACGGTCTCGATCTTCGAGTTCGCTGTGGTCGTCTTCGCCTCCGCCGTGCTCATCGCCTGCCCCTGTGCGCTCGGGCTGGCGACGCCGGCGGCGACAATGGTCGGGACATCTATCGGTGCCCAGACAGGCGTGCTGTTCAAGGGTGGTGACATCCTCGAACGCGCCAAGGACGTCGACACGGTAGTGTTCGACAAAACGGGGACACTCACTGAAGGTGAAATGGAACTGACCGACGTCGTTCCGCTCGACAGCACTCGCACCGCCACTGACGGTGGCGACGCTGAGACGGCAGCCGACGGTGGTACACAGGCGATCAGAGGAGAGGCAGAACCGGGAGCTGAAACGGAAATCAACGAGGAGACCGTACTCCACGCTGCGGCGAGTGCCGAAGCTGGCAGCGAGCACCCGCTCGCGCAGGCCATCGTTGAGGGCGCTGAAGAGCGCGGCATCGACCTCACTGACCCCGAGAACTTCGAGAACGTTCCCGGCCACGGAGTCCGTGCGACGGTCGACGGCGAGGAAGTGCTCGTCGGCAACCGCAAACTCATGCGCGACAATGACATCGATCCATCGGCCGCCGAGGACGAACTCGAACGGCTCGAAGGTGAGGGCAAGACCGCGATGTTGGTTGCTAGCAACGATACTCTGCTGGGGCTGGTGGCTGACGCCGATACGGTTAAAGAGAGCGCGAAAGAGGCCGTTGCGGCGCTCCACGAACGGGATCTCGCGGTCCATATGATCACCGGCGACAACGAGCGGACGGCCAGAGCGGTCGCCGAAGAGGTGGGGATCGACCCCGACAACGTTCGCGCGGAGGTTCTTCCCGAGGATAAATCCGATGCGCTCGACGCCATCCAGCAGGACGGTCGGAGGGCGATGATGGTCGGCGACGGCGTCAACGACGCGCCCGCGCTCGCAACCGCCTACGTGGGCACCGCCATCGGCTCCGGTACTGATGTCGCTATCGAGGCCGCCGACGTCACGCTGATGCGCGACGATCCCCTCGACGTGGTGAAGGCCATCCGCATCTCCGACGGCACGCTCCAGAAGATCAAGCAAAACCTCTTCTGGGCGCTCGGCTACAACACGGCGATGATTCCGCTCGCCTCGCTGGGATTGCTCCAACCGGTGTTGGCCGCGGCCGCGATGGCCTTTTCGAGCGTCTCGGTGCTCTCGAACAGCCTGCTGTTCCGGCGGTATACCCCCGACCACGACTACAAGCTGCTCGGATTCCTCCGCTAACGAAGCGGAAGCCTTCTCTCTATGACCAGTCTCACACATCAAATGATCAGAATACATCTGAAGTAACAAGGATACAGTAAGCCAACCGATCTCAAGGCTTGTTCCAATCGATGGGATAGACGTCGAACCCATCTTCGAGTAATCGGCAGACGACGCTCTTGTCTGGCTGTAAGTCGGGGAATGTAGGGACCAGTAATTTTTATGATATCGTGGACAGCACTGCGATCAATGACTGACTCTCGGAGCCGTTCGCCCCCTCGCGCGTGGCCGTCGTCGCGGTGTTCGACCAACCGCGGGAATCTGGATTATGTTGGTCCTGCCGATGCTCGATATCGGACTGTTTCAGGACCCGCTGTTCGTCCAGTCCAGCTACGAGTTGCGGATGAAGCTCTTTCCCGGGCATCATCCCTTCGCGTAATCGTCGATACCGGTTTTACACCGATGTCAATACGTTAGTCCCCACGGCTGGGCGGTTGGCTACCTTCTCCTCGCTATCTTCCTTGTAGTGGGCGTGTTCTACCGGCGAACACGCTTGGAACGATAGTTGGTCACTACGCTCCGTTTATCCCAACAGATACCGGAGCCACGGATTGGATTCAACCACGCTAAGCTGTTCGAGATAGGAATCGAGGCCCAGAATCCGCCCGGCACCGAACGCGCCCAAGCCGAACAACAGGACCGCATACACGAGGTGGTCGTCGACGACCCAGCCGTTGGCGAGCGGGAGTCCGGCCAGCAGACCACCCTCAAGGCTAGCCGCCCAATAAAACAGCATCATCACCGCGCCCCAGAACGCACTCCATCGGACGAACGCACCGAGGATGAGCGCGAGTCCGGTCAGCGTGAGACCCCACATGTTCAACAGGTCGATGAGGGGACTGCCAGCCATATCGACCCACGCACCCATCAGTGGATTGCCCTCCGGGACTGCACCCGTCAAGAACCCAGCCGCAGTCCAGTTGTTTGCTGGATCATCATCGAGATACGTGATGAGTTTGGTAATCCCGCCCTGAAAGAGCGTCCATCCCATCATGATTCGAAGCAGGAACAACGAGTAGCCGATCCATCGTTCGGAATAGTCAAATCTCACCGACCGATTCAATATCTCCGTTTCGAGCGTATTCGTCGTCGACATGATACAGTATCTACTGACACGTCGATGCTTTATTGCGATTATGGCTTTCACAGTTCCGGTAATATCACCGACAACCTTCGAACTAAAGCAGGGGTCATAGAACCATGAAAATCCAGCTGAAACCGAGATAGAGGAAATCTACGGCTCAAATTGATATTCGTGATTATTACTGTTCATATCAATATAGTGTCAGTTGTTTGTCCGCTCTCAATACGACGAAATCCGCCTTCAAATAGAGAGAATCAATAGTGTACTGCTTTTATTCCGTCCGCAGACGCCAATAATTCTCTTCTATACTGCCGTCGGGTCCGGTTGATAGTGTCTTCCAATTCCGCAATATAGCGCCTCTCTTTCTTCGGTTTCTGAGCAACAA
Organism: Halococcus salsus; assembly: GCF_009900715.1. Lineage (NCBI taxonomy): Archaea > Methanobacteriati > Methanobacteriota > Halobacteria > Halobacteriales > Halococcaceae > Halococcus > Halococcus salsus. The sequence goes on along the minus strand of NZ_JAAAJC010000017.1, from coordinate 6,000 downwards.
TCGACAAAAATGATGCCCACCTCATTCGAACTATGCCGACAACACTCGTCGATGGAGTTCTCGAATCACTCCGCATCGGCGTTGGGTTCTTGTGGGTCGCTGCGTGGGCAATCATCATGGGGCTGGTCATCACCAGCCTCGTCCAAGTGTACGTCTCCAAAGAGCGTATGGCGAAGGTTCTCGGTGAGGGAGACCTCTCCGGTCTCACGAAAGCGACGCTGTTCGGTGCCGCGAGTAGTGGCTGTAGTTTCGGCGCTGTCGCCATCGGCAAAGGGCTATTCAAAAAGGGTGCTCACGTTGTGAACTTCCTCGCGTTCATGTTCGCTTCGACGAATCTCATCGTCGAGCTGGGTTTGATGATCCTGCTACTGCTCGGCTGGGAGTTCCTCGTCGCCGAACTCCTCGGCGGGATCATCCTCATCGCCGTCATGGCGCTGCTCGTTCATCTGACGCTCCCTGAAAATCTCTTCGAGGACGTGCGAGCGGAACTCACCCAGCGTGATAGAGAACAGGGTGTCACCGAAGACCCGACCTGTGGGATGGAAGGCAAAGACGAGTATTCGCTCGTCACCGACGGGGGCCAGACAGTGAAATTCTGTTCAGCGGGCTGCATGGAGACCTACGAACAGGAGATGGCCAGCAGCGGTGGCTGGCGCGACGAACTGCTCTCATGGGGCGGCTGGTACAAGATCGGTAACCAGTATCGTAAGGAGTGGTCGATGATCTGGACCGACGTCATCGCGGGCTTTCTCATCTCCGGGTTCGTCATCGTGTTCATCCCGCAGTGGGTCTGGAACGCGCTATTCTTACAGGGCGACGGGCTGCTCGTCAGTGCTGAAAACGCGATCATGGGCGTTGCAATCGCCGTCATCAGCTTCGTCGGCAGCATGGGCAACGTCCCGTTCGCCGTCGCGCTCTGGGGCGGCGGCGTCAGCTTCGCCGGCGTTATCGCGTTCGTTTACGCCGACCTCATCACGATTCCTGTGCTGAACGTCTATCGGAAGTACTACGGTTGGAAAGTGATGACCTACATCCTCGGCGTGTTCTTCGTAACGATGGCCTTTTCGGGATTTCTCATGGAAGAGCTGTTCGACGTTCTCGGCATCGTTCCGAACCTCGCCGGCGGCCAGACCGCAACCGAACAGACGTACTTCGAACTCAACTACACGTTCTATCTCAACCTCATCGCGTTTGCGCTCTCGGGATTTCTCTTCTACGTTTATCGGCGGGGTCTCGGTGCTCCGGGCCAGTACCGGGATCCAGTCTGTGGGATGCGGACCGACGAGGACGGTCCAACCGTCACTCACGATGATGAGACGTACCACTTCTGTTCGGAGAGTTGCAAGCGTGTATTCACTAACGATCCCGACGGCTACTCCGACGTTCACCCGATTGCCTCTCCGACTAGCGGACAGGCTCACGACCATGACTAAACACAGTAAACCGAACTCTGTCCAAATGGACGCCATCCTGAAGTGGTGCGTCATCCACGGGGGGAGTGAATACCGTGATTGAGCGCCTCCTGCACGCGTTCGGATACGCCCTCGCCTACGGATTGTTCTTCAGAGCGGAGACCCCCGAAACCGTCGTGCGTCGGTTGCGGCTCGCCTATCGACTCGTTGGCGTCCGTATCGAGCAAACAGCGAGCATCAACGGTATGGAACGAACTGTCTTTCGTTGCCCGTACCGGAGCCTCTTGGCCGGCCGCTACGGCGAGAAGTGGGTCTGTCACGAAAAGCTGGACCGCGTCGACGATGGCTACGTCACATACCTCAAACGACACAAGGGAATCGATTACAACCGACCGCGGAGTTGTGAGCAGCTGACAGGCTGTGAGGATTCCACGTGCTGTTTTTCGGAAGTATCGGAACCCGAGGTGAAAGAGAGTGGGCCGTGATGACGGTCAAACGCGCATCGCCGACCAGTTCTCGTCTCTGGGAGAGCGTGCTGCCATTTGGAAGGCGTTCGCCCTGTTTTTACCGACTAACCAATTCCTGAACGTCGGCTATTCCGAGTGGTATCAGCCGCATTTCGTCGGATTGAGCCAGCGTCGACTCGCCGAACGAATCGGTTCCGACATCGCTGCTCGGCTCGGGTCGACGGACGGTGTCTCTCTGCTGGATATCGGCTGTGGACGGGGTGGTCCCACCCTCCATCTCGCCACCGAGCACGGATTTGTGACCACGGGTATCGACCTCGTTCCGTGCAACGTCTCGATGGCGAGGCGAAACGCGGCGGCAACCGTGGACGCGCAGTTCGTGGTTGGTGACGCGTTGCAGCTTCCATTCGAACGTGACTCGTTCAACGTCTGTACCGCCATCGATTCGCCACCCTACCTCCCAAACAAGCGTGAATTTCTCACGGAGATGGCGAGCGTGACCGTCGAAGACGGTCTCGTTGCCGTTTCGGATTTCGTTCGACCCGAATCGTTGTCACAGGAGGCGCGCGATACCGTCGATACGTTCGCGGATGCGTGGGATCTGGCTCCGATAGCGACGCTCGAACAGTACAAGAGAGCTATCGCTGTGAGCGGCCTCCACCTCGATGCGGCAGTCGACATCAGTCCCAACAGCATCGCTCGATTCCAGAAGTGGACGGGATTGTACCTGTCTCTGGCTCGGCGTGGTCTGCTGAAACCAGTCGAGCGGTTTCTGGATCGACGTAATATCGACTGCGACGCGATCACTGAGCAGGTATCTACTACTCATCCAGCACTTCCGTTATTGCGGCACGTCATCATCTATGCGCGAGCGTGACTGAGATTCGACTCCTCACCATCACACTCAAAAGTTGAGCTGGCAGATCTGTCATGAAGTGGTAGAGTGAAACCAATTTCAGTTGTCTAAATTTCGGATGAGAGTGTGCATGACGAATCTACCTAGCCGACCTCAGATGTAAACGCTCTCCGTACAGATTCTTCACGCTCGATAGAGAGATCGAATGCCGCGATATCTTGCTCGACAGTATTCGGTGTATCGATTTCCTCGTTCGTCTTTGTGTCATCCGATGTGTTGAGAACCCGTTGTCCGCTCTCAGTGAGATCGTACTCTTCCTGCCTGATACCGCGAACGAGGTCGTTTTCCGCCATCTGATCGAGTCGTTGGGTAAGAATGGCGGAATCAAACCCGGTTGCTGAAGCGATGTTCTCGACGGTATTCTTCCCTCTTTGAATCTGAGTGAGGATATCCTCGTCTTCATCGGAGAGCGTAATCGTTCCCATCTGGGAAGATACAGTCGCTATCCATTTGAGTAACCGCCTACCTTTCAGATATCCAGGGTATATGGATAAAATTCGCTTTCTGATTTATCGCTACACGTTGTACAAAGGCAACAGTGAATTATCTTACTTGTATGCTCTACTACCTCCCGACATGCCGTTACTCCTTGACGGCCAGCGTGAATTCGATATTGGATCATTCACTCCTGACATTCTGTATCACTATTTCAATTATATCAAGATGTTCTCTAAGCGTTGACGAATCACTAGTTCGACCCACTTTGCACTGGCGGCTGCACATTCCTTCGTTGCTCATTGCGAAAACAGAATCGTATCATAGCTCAGGATTCATGTTGGTGGTATCTGTGATCAACCGCGAATCGGTTCTTATCGAGAGGGGTCTCATAGAACTCTTCACATACCACAGTAGCAGGCAAAAAGCGCCTGAGAAGCCATCAATATCCCTGCTTTTTAGAAGCACCAGTACCGGGTTCCTTGACCATTGGGCGAAAACATGCCAACTGTTCTATGACATCCTCTTTATGTGGAAAGACAGTCAACTATATCGTGTTTCCTCCTAGAAGTTAACTGCGTGCAGTTCATTAGTGGCTCTGTGTCTGTACTGACCGTAATTGACATTAATAAGGACAATCAGCCTGTGATCGCAAGAGGAGAGGAGATCGCGAAGGGGCTTGGTCAGGAACAGATAATTTTCCACGTCGTCCCTCATACAGGCAATATAGAGAGAGCGACGGAGACTGTTGAAAAAGCCGTAAGAGAGTTCTTTGGAAGCGAAGAGAACGAACCAGCAATAAACATTGCAGAGGAACCGTCGATATGGGAAGAAAATAGTCCTTCAGATCGAGTAGCTAGCCGGATTGTCGACGAGACAGAGCAGGAGAGCGTCAACTATGTTGTCATTGGTTCACGAAAACGTTCTCCGAGTCGAAAGGCAGTCCTCGGGAATGTCACGCAGCAGGTGCTCCTTGATACCTCGGTGCCAGTAGTTGTTGTTGAACAAGATGATGTGAATTGAGTTTGATTTGGGGCTATCAACCCAGCGAGTGATGCCCCAGAATGGGGGAGCCCAATTGCGGTGCATTGTTGGTCAGCTTTCGGGTGAGAATGTTGTTGCAACGCTATAGTGCAGTCCTGCAACACCCCCAGAAGGAGTGCGGATATCGTGTTTCGTGACCATACTGTTACTCCGCTGGCACCCGCTAAATGACTCCGATTCGCTCACCAACTGTACAGCCATCGCTGGGAGATCGAGTTACTTCGTCTCACGAACCTGTTTTTTAGCCGCTCAGAAGTTACCCCACTCGCCCGGAAAATTCGAGGCGTTGGGTAACTCTGACGACCCGGGACAATGGATAGCCACAGAGATCTCCATTGTGAGCTCTCTCTGCAGATAAGACCCCTTATCCTCGCTCAGTTGGGGAAAGATGCGCTTTACGAAGGAGGCTCGCTCGCCGTAGGTACGCCTGGCGACTACTGCTAGTGAGGTCACTGACTGAACACAGCGACCTGCTCGCCGACACCGCTCGGCGTGCACAAGATAACGGTCGCAAGATGGTTCAACTCCGATCTGTATCCACGCGGCCAGTTCAAGTCGATGCCTGATAGCCGTGCAAACCGGCTTTCTACCCGATATACTTATACTCCTGTTCTCGACTTGTCAGATGCTATGATGGACGACTTGACGGCGTTTCAGCGTGACCTGCTCTACATAATAACTGGCCTCGAGAATGGAACGCCACCACACGGCATAGCGATCAAGGACTCTCTCGAAGAGGACTACACGGGTGAGATCCACCACGGCCGTCTTTATCCAAATCTGGATACGCTCGCCGAGATGGGGTTGATCGAAGTCTCCGCCATCGATAAGCGTACCAACGCTTACTCGGTCACTCAACGCGGTCGCTGCGAACTTGGGGCCCGTCGTGAGTGGGAATGTCAGCACGTCGATCTGAGAGATGATTGAATGTCATAATTTCGATTATTGGAGTTGGTGAAATTCTTCGCCCCCTGTCAGTACACACTACCTTGTGTACTATCAGCAGAAAGTCTTCACATGACCGATGTCTATTGCAGAGCCGACACGTTTGAAGCTTGTCCCTCTAGATGATCTCCGTTAGATAGTGACGGAAGTCGAAGGAAAGCGGCCGGCCTAGCGAATTATCGTCGAGCTCAGCTACAAAGCTGAACTCACTCATCGGGGTCTTGCCGAAACGTACAGCGTACAAGAAGACTATCTACACCTGACCTTCCCGACTCGACCGATTCGCCGATGCGCCGGTCAAGGAAGCCGTGATGGAAATGGCGCGCAGTTCACTCACGCCGTGAAAACTTCGCTGCAGACCCCGAAAAAGAACGGATCTCACTTTTGCCCTGCTACTGTAGTCTGATTCGTCCGAGGAAGGTTGACTGCCGGTCAAGCGGATTCTTGCAAGCTGTTTATTCGATATCTTGCTAAAATCAGAAGTACAATATATATTGAGTCCGTACAATCAGGCCGCATTATACATAATAACTTATTGCTATAATCGAAACAAGAGGGTCTGTCCACCATCCAATTTATTCCGTGAAACAGCCAAACGAGGAAGTCCAAGTAACAATTGATTGGTGAGTAGCGGTGTAAGGTACTGTCTAATTAAGAGTGAGCAGGTCGAAGAGCTGGTGATTCATGCCACTCAACGACCTGCTCGGTGAGGAATTCCAGGCGGAAGACACTGACAGTTGGGACCGAGAGCGGGCGGCGAACGCCCGTTCGGGCGTTCGCC
>NZ_JAAAJC010000016.1 GCF_009900715.1 Halococcus salsus | reverse complement strand
GTCCGTGCCCGAGGCCGCGTCCATGCGCGGACGCAGGTGTTCGTTGCATTGTGCCTTCGAGTGGTCGTCGCAATCACCAACGACGAACGAGGAGACAATCCGGGCCGCGAGATGCTCACGGCATGAGACGGATTCTATGACACGCTCTAGCCGGGAAATAGCATTAGTGGAGAAACGGTAGGGCTGGGTACGTGCTAATATATTTGGCAACTAGCACCTGCACCTTTCCGTCCGTTGGCCGGACGAAAGCCAGCAGCATCTTAATCGTGGTCAACTTTCACATACCATTCGGATCGAGGAAGCCGTGGATCTCCTCTTGTTCTACCGCGAGGTTTAGATTCTCAACAGCCGTAACCTCCCCATACGCTTTGGTTACGTTCGTCAAATCGATTGCTGACATGGTTACGTTACCAGCCCAGATACGTATTCTTCAATGCGAACACACTGATCGGCAAAGGTCATGACAGGGCCTCTGGCAACGTAAACAAGGGCGAACCCGAGCAGTGAGGCTCCAATAGCGCCGACAATGTCGATGGGATAGTGAACGCCGACGTACACTCGACTGACTCCTACTAACGAGGCGAGTACCACCCCAATGAGCCCATCACGCCATCGCTCCTGCAAGTAGAGCAATGGCCACGCGAACGCGAACATGACTGTCGTATGCTGGCTCGGGAACGAGTTCTCCGGTACGCCTCCAAGGAGCGTCTGCTGGCTTATCACGTACGGCGCAGGATGGGCATAGAGCTGGCCCATTCCGTACGAGATAATGAGGCTCACGGCGATCGTAACGAAGATGAACACCGATTTCGATTTTCCATCCTCAGCAGTGAACCATGCCGGAACGAGCGCCATTCTGAAACTGGAGTCAGCTCGCTCCTCTCCAGAGGAGAGCCAGAGATAGAGAAGTGCAATCGGGACCAGATACACGAAATTCTCTGCTACGAACACCATCATCTCATTCAGTAATGGTGTCCCTCCGTGGTTCGCATAGAACTGAAGGAGATGATGTCCGGGTACTGTCATCGCTGCTCTCTCCTCCCACGAAAGTGCTCTTTCGAGTCAATCGTTAGGGTTGCCTTCATGCGATGTTGGCTATTCTCCACCCCACATTAAACCGAGGTGATTGTTTGTATCGAATATCGTCAATGTACGGCCCTACACCGTAGTTTTCGGCACAATTCGTCTGTCGGATAGTCAGTAGGATATTCCTTGGGAGAGAACGCACAGCGGAGTGATATTCCGATACAGAGGTATCTCTAAATCCCTAGCAACCAGCAGATATAACCCCTGAGTCACTGATAAACGGAATATGGCCGGCAAGTCCGCATCGCTGCTCACGAAAACACAGCGAAACCGGATTCAAAACGACTTCGCGGAACTCAACGAAGCCAAGAAACACCGAGACCAGCAACGGATTCGTGAGCGCATAAAGTCGGGCTTCCTTGATTTTCAACTCCTTGCTGACTACCCGGATCACCAGCTCGCCTTGATGTTTGAAGACGTGCCTGACGACGAGCTCCGAGAGGCTCTTGCGGACACTACTATCCTTGTCGAACGCCTCCGGGAGCAGTCCAATATTGAGCGAGAAGAGTTAATCAAGGAAGTGCGTGCGAACGTCGAGAGTTACAGCAACTCAGGTACCGATACAAAAACGCTTGGACGAATCGATTTGCGAACAACAGGTGAGATACGTCGCCAAACGGAAAATGAGCTCACAGAGCGTTTTGAACCAGGTCGTTGGGACAAGCGCTCAAACAGTCTGATGAGACTCGGCATTGGTGCGTCTATCTTGGTAGTTGTGGGAAATCTGCTCTATCCCACAGAAAGTACTGGACTGGTCCAGCCTATACTACGCCCGTTGCTCTCAGCAGCTGTTCTTATCCTACTCATCAGTGCGATAGGCTGGATACTTATCAACGCAGCACAAGGGCTGAAATACAGTGTTCTCCCATTTCTCGCCGCTCTGAGTAACGACCCGAAAAGAGCGATGCGAGGGACACTCACAAAATTGGTCAAGAATCCTTGGAAGACCATCCGGGAATCATGGAATGATTTGTAGTCCCGACCTATCCGCCGACTCAAGTGAAGTTAAGCCACTGCAACGTTCATACGTTTAACAGAAGATGGTGCACTACGGCCGTACTGCGTTTTTCTTGACACTGGGAACAGGAGCGGTTGCTCTCGGTTGGTATATCTTCCACAATCCACAACGGTTCCAACCTTCTATCCAAATGGTAAGCTACGAGCGGCGTAGTCGTGCTCGCCACGTTGTTCAAGCATCGGGTATTGGACTGGGTATTATTGGTGCAATGCTACTGCTTCTGGGTCTCGCCAATTTCATTCCTACCTGAAGACAACAAGAACTGATACTGGTAACCCCCTTATGCACAGAACGGCTTGTGACCTTCCCCGAGTACTGGTTCTGCGGATTCCCAAATTCATCTTGCCCTGTGAGCAAATATTTTACAACTGATGAGTCAAATGTTCTGCTCCATACATTATCCAGTTCTGCACCAGAAGTCGGCTAGCTCCATTCGTTATGCACAGCTCCCTGCGAAATTTAGGTGTCGGTATTGATTTCGATACCAATCGTGCATGAGAAATATATCTTCCTAACTTCAATTATAGTCTGGCCAAAATCCTGATAATTCACACGTTCACTGGCTGGCTATCATGATAGCCGCCTCGGTATTGGTAGTCCGCACACTGGCGGAACGGCCACCCGCCTAACGCAGAGCGATCCCAGCGATTGGCGTTCGCTGTTCTCATTTCCAGACTAGAAATGCGGTGATGATGGCGACCCCGGCCAGCGGAAACACGGCGAGGCCAGTGAACATTGTGGGATAGTCGCTGGTCGTCACCAGCCATCCTGCGAACAACGTTCCGACGAATCCGCCGAACGCAAAGTTTCCCGCCGACGTGAGTCCGTACCCGACCCCGGGATTCGTCTCCGGTGAGTACTCGGCCACCAGCGACTGCAACAGCGGCGGGAACACGAAGACGACGAGCCCGAAGAGGCCTGCGACGGTGAACAGTGTCCAGCCGTTCACGGATCCGAATATCGGCATCAGCACGGCCATGAGTAGGAACAGTCCGACGAGTCCGCGCTCGGCGTCGACCCACCCGACTGACGCCGATCTCTCCCGTATTCGCCCGATTCGTGAGCGGCGGCGCTGTTTCACGCCACTTTAGTTCGCACTGCGAGGGTCTGATACCGAGATTATGAACTGATGGCGATTGCCCTTCATTTAGTACATACGAGAGCACATTGGAATGAATAGGGAGGCTGTGCATGACAAATCGACCTAGCCGACATCAGCGTTGAATCGAAGCCACAAGATATTAGAAAAATGACCACCAGTCAAAGCACTCGGACTGGAGGTCTCAATCTAATAGTGCCGTAGCGCGTTAGTCGGTTTTCTCTTCCCAGGGCGAAATTGTTTGGGGAGAGTTGTCTTCGTGTTCAACTAAAGCAGAGTCACTGTTCTCGCCTTTGTCGCGGGAATTCTGGAGGTATTCACGACCTTCTTCGGTTTCCCACAGTCGCTCGTTGAGAACATCACCGGAGGTATAGAATTTGTGTATTGAGGGCAGCTTGGTGTTATCAAACTGCGCAATTAGATCGCCGTGATTCTTGAAGAAGTGGTGCATCCATTGCTCGGCTCCGCGGTCGTCGTGAAACTGGGTAATAAGGATCCAGTGGTAGTAGTCGTCAGCATTAGTGAAAAACACCACATGTGGGTCTTCGCTCAATTCCCAATAGCATTTTTCCCATTGTTCCTCGAAATTTGGGTAATGGAACGCAATACGGAAGAGATAATAGTCAAAAAGCTCTACATTAGGCACTACTTGCGTCTGTAATACCTCGTCCGTCTCCATCTCATGGAGGAGTTCATTTACGCGATTGTGTGATAGCGAGATTCCGTATTCGTCCTCAAGTATATCGCGAATTTTTCGCACTGATACAGTTGGATTTTCAATTCTTGCTTTGAGGAGGACGATATCTCTGGGTGTGAGATCATCATCAAATGAATTCTCTGAAACACCCATCGGTTATCATCCTTATAGTGTGAGAGCGTACTTAAAAACCTTTCTCAAAATTCGAAGCATGCGTCTGGCATCTTATTGATTTGTAGTTGATTTAGATATCAATACTAGAAGATGACATCTTAATCGATTTTGAAATTTAGCGTCTTTGTCTGTGTGTATGCCTTGATTGTCTCTTTGCCTATTTCCCGACCGATACCGGATTGTTTGTACCCACCGAATGGCTGGCCAGCTGGGAATTCGTTATATTGATTTACCCAGATGTTCCCAGCCTCAATATCGCGAGCAGCACGCCGAGTAGTGGAAATATTTTCAGAAACGATGCCAGCAGCGAGACCAAAGCTGACATCGTTGACTCGATCTATTAGATTATCATAGTCGCTCCATTCGAACACAAGCTCTACTGGGCCGAAAATTTCTTCTTGGGCAACGCGCGTTCTATGCGGTGCACCCTCAACAACCGTTGGAACAACAAAGTATCCGCCAGCGAGTCGCCCTTCCCCAAGTTGTTTGTCACCAGTGACAATTTGACCACCAACCTCTTCGGCAAGATGAATATATCGTTCAGTTCTTTGAACCTGCCTTGGCGATATTTTCGGACCCATTTCAGTTTTTTCAAGCAAAGGATCGCCAAGGACGATATCATCCGCAGCGTCGGCGAATTTTTGTGTGAATTCATCACATAGTGATTCATGGACAAACAACCGTGTCCCCGCACAGCAACACTCCCCAGCGTTGTAGAACATCGCGTCGATGGCGACCTCAACCGCTCGATCGAGAGCCGCGTCTGGGAAAATGATAAGTGGACTTTTGCCACCCAATTCCAAGGAGATGTCCTTGAGGGTATTCGCTGCTCCCTTCATCACGCCGCGACCGACCTCCGTTGATCCGGTGAACGCAATCTTGCGCACGCGCGGGTGTTCAACGAGCGATGCACCAGCCTCGGGACCGTAGCCAGTGACAATATTCAGTAGTCCATCTGGAATGAGATCATCGATTTCGCGGATGAATTCAACTAACGATAATGGGGTTTCTTCGGCAGGTTTCAACACTACAGCATTTCCTGCTGCCAGAGCTGGCGCAAGCTTCCATGCGGCCATCAATAGTGGGAAGTTCCAAGGAATTATTTGGCCGACAACGCCATACGGCTCCCGAACCGTCTCTATGTGTTGGTCATCTTCTGCGGGGATAGTTGTTCCTTCCAACGTCCGGGCCGCGCCTGCAAAATACCGAAAATGATCTACAACAAGATCAATGTCATCTCGGGCTTCTACTAATGGTTTGCCGTTATCAAGTGCATCAAGTCTTGCGAACTCTTCCTGTCGGGCTTCGATTCGGCTCGCTATCTCTGAAAGAATGACTTGTTGTTGGGCTACCGATTTATCATCCCAAGTCTCGAAGCCACGCCACGCAGCTGTAACAGCTCGTTCGATGTCAGCATCATTTCCGGCCTGAGCTGTCGCCAGTTTTCTCCCAGTGGTCGGGTCGTAAATGTCTAATAGTTCGCTACCGGTACTGTCTACCCACTCACCTCCGATATATAGTTGAAGCTCTCGGTCTTGAATCAGCTCTCGTGCAGCTTGCTCATGTCTCTCAATAACCTCTTGTGAACTCTCGGCCGACGGCTGAGAGTTAGATGTCACGTGTTATCATCTCACACCCACCCTGATGCATAAGATTTTCTGATTTCATATTGACAAACCGTCTTTCCTGCCTGATCTCCGATTAGACTCAGAAGTGGTGTTAGACAATGTAGATTCCACACAGTATGATTCATGATATTCAAATTAGAATCTCTCATAAGCGGCCCTGCTATGAAGATATTATAATCTCAAACTGGATTCTACATTTCAAAATAATCTTACTGGCTGAAATCCTACGTATTTTTTCAAAACATTCATTATGTGGCCGGGTATGGGTGTAACTGCCATGCAGGCAGTAGTACTGGAGGAGTTTCAGGAGCCGTTGACCGTCCAGGACGTCGACCGTCCTGAACCAGAACCCGATGGGGCTGTCGCCAAACTCATTGGGTGTGGTGTCTGCCGATCAGATTGGCATTGTTGGCAGGGAGATTGGGACTGGTTCGGATACCGGCCTGATCCGCCACACGTTCTTGGCCATGAACCCACTGCCCGTATCGTTTCCGTCGGTGAGGATGTTGAAACCGTCGAAGAGGGTCAAGAAATCGCAATTCCGTTCAACCTCGCGTGTGGTACTTGTGACCTGTGCCGGAACGGTCGCGAGAACATCTGTGAGAACCACGTTGGGCTTGGGTTCATGAACCAAGCCCCCGGTGCATTCGCTGAGGAAGTTCACATCCCACACGCCGATGTCAACGCCGTGCCGCTCCCAGACAGTATCGACGCCGAAACGGCTGCGGGGTGTGGTTGCCGGTTCATGACCTCGTTTCACGCGATGGCGCATCGCGCACCCGTGAGCGCCGGTGATGACGTGGTAATTCACGGGTGTGGTGGCATCGGTCTTTCAGCCGTCCACATCGCTGATGCGCTTGGTGGTAATGTAATCGGGGTGGATCTCAAAGACGAGAACCTCGACAAGGCCGAAGAACTTGGTGCGGTCGCTACGGTTAACGCTTCCGAAGTCGACGATCCCGCTGGCGAAGTCCAAGATATCACTAACGGTGGAGCAGATGTTTCTGCCGACGGACTTGGTATCAAAACGACGTGTCAGAACGCAGTCAATAGCCTCCGCAAGGGAGGAACGCACGTTCAGATCGGGTTGACCACTTCCGAAGAAGAGGGAATGGTTCCACTGCCGGTCGATGACTTCGTCTCCAAGGAGATCGATTTCCACGGCTCGCTCGGTCTCCAGCCCTCGCGTTACAGTGAGATGCTGGACATGATCGAGTCAAGCAAGCTTGACCCGACAACGCTCGTCAACAAGACGATCGATATCCACGAAGTTCCAGATGAACTGGCTGCGATGACTGACTTCAACACACTCGGAATCCCAGTCTGTACCGACTTCACTAGCTAACCAATAGAACAATCACGAAACAAACCATTTTAAATCAGAAGTCGGCTATCTAGTTTTCTCATGCATAGTTTCCATCGAATTTTCCTCGTGGGGATGAATTTCGAGTTGGATGAAATCCCCATCGACCTAGTTTCTATACCATTTATTCCCCGAGAGCGACGACCAGACGAATATGCCGGATCAACTGGACGACGGTGTGCGTGTGTGGCTGGTCGAACGGACATACTCCGACGACGAGCAGAACCTCATCATCCTCACCTACGCGACTCCCGACGGCGGCCAGTACTACCGGAAGGAGCGGGCACTGACTTCCTTCACCGACGTTCGGGACACCACGGCGGCCGTCAATGCTGACTCGGAGAATCTCGGCTCAGTTGATGATACCGATCTCCAAGAACAGTATGCCGCCGAAGCACAACGGATGCAAGAGACTCACGACCCCGACGACGTGATCTGACCCTACTAGTCGAATCCGGCGAGGACGAGCCATGTGTTATGTCTCCGGGTGGCTAGAGCAACCTATGCGCGAACTCGTCTTCGCTCTCGAATACGAGCCCGGGTGCAACAGGGTAGCAGACACCCTTGTTGACCATCCAGATGCTTCGATTCGTTCGCTCTCGCTGCACGCTACTGAGGAACGTCTCTGGCGTGTCGATCACGCCACGGGGTCACCCGACGCTCTCGCTGGCATCGAAAATGCCTTTCTCAACAGCGACTACTACGCCGACTGTCTCGCCACCGAGGACTGCGACGCTACTCAGAGTACACAGGTTCTCGACCATACCGACGACACACTCGTTCTCTACTCGTACTGGGAGCGCACTCCCCTCTGTTCGTCCATCCCCCACATCGCCCGCGATCATCTCGGTGACGGCTTGCTGTTCGATACGCACCACGAGAGTCGCCACTATACCTGGCGCATCATCCACTCCGGCGAGGGCGATGTGAGTGGGTTCTTCAACGAGCTTGAAACTGCCGTCGGCGACTGCGCGCGGATGGAGATGCTCCGAACGGCGGCCACCTCGACGGCGAGTAAGGGAGACGGCAGTCCAACTGAGTTGCCGCCAGAGCAGCAAGCAGCTCTCCAAGCCGCCGTCGAACACGGCTACTACGAATCACCGCGGGAGGTTGATGTAGCCGGACTGGCTGAGCATCTTGACGCGCCACGGTCGACGCTTACCTACCGACTCCGGCGGGCGGAGGAACACTTGGCGAAGCAGCACGTCGCTCGCACGCAGCTACCAGACGAGCTGTCGACGCCGCTCTGACCCTCCGGATTGGAATGTTCCAACTAACGCTTATCGAGTTGACTGCCCTATCTCACAGCGATGACCGAAACCGCAGACGCAGCGGGGCGGGAAAACAACGGTGAGCAGACACAAGAGTCGTCCGTCCGGCTCACCGTTCCAGAGATGGACTGCCCCTCCTGTGCGCAGAAAGTAGACAAGAGTCTCCAGCGCGTTGATGGGGTCACTGACACCACCCTGCAACCCACGACGGGCACGGCCACGGTGGACTATGATCCTAACCGTGCCGCCGAGGCCGACGTGGTTGCGGCCATCGAGGGCGCGGGCTATGAAGTGATTGGCGGCGAAGACGGTTCTGACGAAGAATCCGCCGATGGCATGGAAATTGCACCTCCGTCGGAGATCTGGACGAGTTCGCGCGCGATTAAGACGTGGACCGGAGCGGGGTTCGTCGTGTTCGGTCTCCTCTTTGAGTTCGTCCTCGCCGGACAGAATCCTGAGGTTGCGACCCTTCTCAACTATTCGCTCTCGCTCGCGGATGGGCTGTTTCTCGTCGCAATCATCGTCAGTGGGTATCCTGTCGTTCGTGGCGGGTACTACTCCGCGCGGAACCTGAGTCTCGACATCGACCTCCTGATGGGGACGGCGATCATCGCTGCCACCGGCATCGGCTACTTCGTTGAAGCCGCGACGCTTGCGGTCCTGTTCAGTGTCGCGGAACTCCTCGAAGACTACGCGATGGACAGGGCACGGAACTCGTTGCGTGAACTGATGGAACTCTCGCCCGACGAGGCCGCGGTCCGCCGCGACGGTGAAGAGGTGACCGTATCCGTCGAGGAAGTCGAGATCGGCGAAACCGTCGTCGTCCGTCCCGGCGAGAAGATTCCACTGGATGGCACGGTCATCGAGGGTGGGAGCGCGGTCGACCAGTCACCGATCACCGGCGAGAGCGTCCCCGTCGACAAGGCCGAAGGTGACGACGTGTACGCCGGCTCGATCAACGAGGAGGGCTATCTCGAAGTGGAGGTTACGTCAACGGCCGGGAACTCGACGCTCTCGAAGATCATCGGAATGGTACAGGGGGCCCAGGAAAAGAAAACGGAGAAAGAGCAGTTCGTCGACCGGTTTTCGGGCTACTACACGCCCGCGGTGGTCGTCTTGGCAATTCTCACTGCTGCTGTCCCGCCGCTCATGCTCGGGTGGCCGTGGCAGACATGGTTCATTCGCGGACTCACGCTGTTGGTGATCGCCTGTCCCTGCGCGTTCGTCATCTCGACGCCCGTTTCCGTGGTGTCGGGCATCACGAGCGCCGCGAAAAACGGCGTTCTCATCAAGGGCGGCAACCACCTCGAAGCGATGGGCGAGGTCGACGCCATCGCGCTGGACAAGACCGGGACGCTCACGAAAGGCGAGCTCGCCGTCACTGACGTCATTCCGTTCGGAAACCATAGCGAGTCAGATGTCCTCCGATACGGCGCGGGAGTGGAACAGCGAAGCGAACATCCGATTGCCGAGGCGGTCCTCACCCGTGCCGACGAGGGCGACGTGACTGACCTCCCAGCACCCTCTGACTTCGAGAGTCTGACTGGAAAGGGTATTCGAGCCACAATCGCCGGCGAGACGTACTTTGTGGGGAAGCCTGCACTGTTCGAGGAACTCGGCTTCGACCTTCCACAAGCTCGCCGCGCGACCGACGGTGGGGCCGTGTCAGAAGGGGTCACTGCGGACTCCGGTCTGGAGGAACAAGAGAAGGAGTACGCGGACCATGTACTCGCTGGGCTTGAGGAGGAGGGGCGAACGGTCGTCCTGGTGGGGACAGAAACGGACGTAGTGGGTGCCATCGCAATTGCGGATGAAGTACGTTCAACCTCGCAGCGTGCCGTTGAGCGCCTGCATGAGTTGGGCGTCGACCGCATCGTGATGCTCACGGGAGATAATGAGGGAACGGCCCGAGCCATTGCCGAGCAGGTCGGTGTCGACGAGTACCGCGCGGAACTTCTCCCTGATCAGAAGGTCGAGGCAATCGACGAACTGCGTGATGAGTACGGAGACGTTGCAATGGTTGGTGACGGAGTAAATGATGCACCGGCGCTTGCGACCGCGACTGTCGGCGTAGCGATGGGAGCTGCCGGAACGGATACGGCACTTGAGACGGCCGACATCGCGCTGATGGGTGACGATCTCTCGAAGCTCCCGTACCTGTACGAACTGTCACACAAGGCGGGGAGCGTGATTCAACAGAACATCTGGGCGAGTCTCGGTGTGAAGGCGCTACTTGCAATCGGTGTCCCGCTCGGTTACGTCAGCGTTGCAGTGGCCGTGGTCGTCGGCGATATGGGTATGAGTCTTGGGGTGACTGGAAACGCGATGCGACTCTCGCGGATTGTCCCCGACAGTCTATACAGTGGTGCTGATCGAGAGACAGAAGCATGAATGAATGGATCGCCATCGGCACGCTGGCGGTCGTACGCGCCCCTTGTAGGGAGCAAACCAGTTTCTGACCGTTGCCAAGCAGTTCTACGGTCTCGACCCTCCTGATTGAGGCCGATACTCTTCCGTGTTCTCCCGACTCGTGAGCAGCGGCACTGTTTAGCGACGCTTTATTTCGTCTCGTACTCGTCCGATTTCGAGATGCTAGCCCGAGACTGATCGGTGTTCGTTCACTACAGGCGGAATAGAGTCCAAACGAACGCTTGATTCGTGCATTGAGCAGCTACCTAGCCGACCTCAGGTTCTGCACAGATTTGCTGTCCACTAGATTATTAGGATGTCGCCAGATAGTTGTTGGAACGAATGCCGTTCACCCTCTTCCATCTCGGCCCCGCATTGTTATTTGCAATCCTATTGTTTCGCTGGCTTGACTTTCCGGCGTTCCTCGCGGCGAATGTGATTGTCGACATTCGTGCGATATTGGTTTTCTTCGGGTATCTTAATGGACGGCTTCATGGCCCACTGCACACGTTCATGTTGGGGGCTCTGTTGGCACTCATACTCTCGGTGAGTGTGTATTTTGCAAAGCCTGTCCTCAACCGTACTCTTGGACCATTCCAACTCGAACAAGACAGAGCGTGGCAACCTATCGTGACCGCAGCTATTACTGGTGTCTTTCTTCATATCTGTCTTGATTCGATGTTGTACACCGATATTCAGCCCTTCTATCCAACCTCCTTCAATCCATTTTTCGGCTTGCTTTCGGTGTTCAACGTCTACACGCTGTGCGTAGTTGCGTTCGCCCTTAGCATGATTGCGTATGGTGGTAGACTCTTCCTCCTACGGATTCCATCAGATAACTAACCAGAAGCAGGGAAATCCGCAAACCATAGCAAACCATCAGTCCCATGAACACACGGAGTTGCACGAACCGAGAACACAGATCCCCTTTTACATGCAGAATCGGCAAAACCGTGTGCAAGTTCCCTCTCTTGAAGCCGAGCGATCACGCTGAGCCGACCTGCAAACGGCTCATCATTGGCTTCTTCATCTAGTATTGTGAGCAAATCACTCGCTTGGAGGCGCTTTTCAGCACCGTGTGTAAAATGAGCCGCGCAGATTCACACTAATGGCGAGTACGACTAGCGCACCGACCTCTACAACGAGACTGCCGAACGCTTCGGTGTCAGCACCAAAGACGGCGGTATCGACGCTGCTCGTGAGTTCTCCACCCAGATGCTACAAAAACCTTGAATGCACTGCTGAGCATCCTGACGTGACTGAATGTCTCATCGAACTTCTTTCTACAAGGAGCGTCATCGTCCAGCATCGCATTCTCACCGGCCTCAGAGCCGGGTAGGCCTGAGAATTGGCGCGTGCTACAATCGGTTACGACAAAAGTTGTTTCCGACCAAGCTGGTAGGCCGCTCGTCCAGGAAGAGCCACCACGACAGCAGTGAGATAATAGACAAGAGGGAGTGCAAGGAAACCCATTATGAGGTCCAGATCTCCAGAGTAGCCCGACGAGAACAACAGGAGGTCGATTCCCGCATTCACCAAGCGAGCTTCTTCAACCACAAGCAGGACTACTCCATCAACGATTCCCCCATTGAAGGAGAGTGGAACGTCTTTCAGCATCGAGGCAACGAAGAGCGCCATTTGGAACCCAAACAGTACGAGAACACTACGAGCGGTGAAAAGGCGTCGAGGAGCTTTTGAGAGCCAGTTCATGAAAGAGGTAACTCAAGCATAGCTTGAAAACCTTGTGGGGTCCTCACGGCCACTATCGGGGCCGGAGGGTTGGCAGGATACGATTGAACCACCTATAAACAGGAGAATAACTATCGGTCAATAATAACTTCCCCTGATGAGTGAACGAAGAGAGAATGACACGGCCCAACCATCCCGACGTGAAGTGTTTCGGGAGATCTCTACGACGTCATATCGAGATTGGCACCCTAAGAAGACCGTATGAGAAGCGTGGGATGAGTTGTAGTTAAAGATCGGTAGCTCTACTGACCGAAATCTAGTAATCTATTTTATCTCGACCGAAGACAATTAAGCAACGGCGCCATGTAACTGAGATGGTGGTTTGTAGCAATCCATCCTCCGAACCTCTGGATTTTTAACTCTTCTCCTACCTATATATCAGCATGGAGTGTATGTGTTGCAGAGCTATCCATCAACGGTTGCCTCGATCGAACCCTGGATGTATCGCTCGCGATTGTCGTCGATAGCCCTGACCGTTGTAGGGTGATGCCGGCTCGACGGGCGAGCTCGCGTTTGCTCGTTCCTTTGTCGAGTTCGTCGATGATGACGACCGCCGTATCATAGTCCTCGTTCGGGGTGAGATAGCCCTCTGAACCGACGTCGAACCCGAACGGTGGTCGACCGTGCCACTTCCCCTGAGCGCGGCTTGCCGCGATTCCCTCGCGAATGTTGTCGCGTTTGATCTCGGCCTCGAGCTCGGCGAACGTCGCGGCGACTGAGAGGAACGCGCGCGCGTAGTGGTCGGGGTTCTCCACATCGAGGTCGATTTCGAGAGACGCGACACCTCCGAAGCGATCACGCGCTCGACCTCGCCACTCTCGACGGCGTGAGCGTTTGGAGCGTAGTCGGGGGGTACGGTATTTTTTTAGACGTAGTTGGTGGATCCCCACTATGGTTGCCCTAAACCCAATCCTATCGCTACTGCTCGTGTTCGCTTTAGCGACGCTCATCACACGAATCGGGGCAGTCGCATTGGAAATGTCTGGTCTCTCGCCGGATGTCGCTCAATTCCAAGCCGCAACGGCGTTTACCGGAGCTGGGTATACGACTGATGAGGCTGAAGCAGCAACAGAAACACCCGGTAGACGGACCATCATTACGCAACTCTTCCGCCTTGGGAGTCTCGGTCTCGTCAGTGCGATCGCCTCGCTCGTCCTGTCGTTCACTCGGAGCGGCGGTGATGATTTCCTCAGTATTGTGTATATCGTCGCGGGATCTGTCATCCTATTCCTCGTTGCGAGGAGTTCGTGGCTCAATAGTGTCGTCACGCCACTTATCAAGCGGATACTCAACCGGAGGACTGACCTCGAAATCCGAGATTATGCAAAGGTTCTCGGACTTCGGGACAAGTATCGCATTGCAGAAATCGATGCTGACGAAGGGGATTGGATCACTGGAAGCCCACTGGCTGAATTAGATCTCCCTGACGAGGGAGTTCGCGTATTAGCTATCGAGAGGCAAGATGGGTCATATATCGGTGCTCCGGGGTCTGATAGCGAGATACAATCGGGTGATACGGCTGTGTTCTACGGACAGGAAAATAGACTACAAGAACTCGCAGACCGTGACCAAAGCGATACGCAAGCACATGAGGACGCCGTTGAAGAGCACAATGAATATATCAAAGAACAGGAGGAATCTACAGGATAGTAGTAGTAACTTTTTCTGTAACTAATACTTTCCCACTTACTAATACTCCTACGATGAGACGGGGGCGAGAGTGTTAGTCGAATCATCATCCTCTATCGTAGATTGATCCTGATTGATACTCAATTTCGGGTTCGAAAACACCTGTTTTCACCATTAACCAGACAAGCACCGTTCATTATATACTACAAGTCGGTGTCGTTAGGTGACCAGAATTCACCATCCAAATCGCCGCCCACCCCCGTGCTTCGACTGACAATCGGGATGAAGAACATCAAATATGTGCGATCTGTGAGAAGTATACCAACTGTGATTAAGACTACGAGACCGAATGGTACTGTGGCCCCGGGGAGAGCGGAGCATCAACCTCGCCACGAGAGTTCTTCATCCTTTGCACAGAGGCTTCAGTATCGGCTTCTATGACGTGATTGCATCGAGTAGCTCGAATCCATCAACAACCTCGATTTGGCCATTGTATCCGGCGTTGCCGACAGCATTGACAGCCCCTTTTCCAGCGTCGATATCGGTCGTGACGAGATAGATATAGCCTGCCTCGCCGGTTTCGAGGAGCTGTGCAGCGACACCAGCAAGAGCGGTGTCGGCTTTCTCGATAGTATCCTCGTTTCGATTCGAAGCTCGTGCAATGTAGCCACGAACATTGTCCATGACCGTAGCGACAGCAGGATTTGTATAGTCTAGTGGGTCTGCAATACGCACCCATCCAGCGTCGATGGCGGTGTCGATAGGCAATTCACTGGGCGTGCTTCGATCTGGAGCCCCGCTTAGTTCGTCATAGACGCGGTGAGGAATGACGAACGTCGCGTCATGGCGTTTTGCGAAGCGTGCAAGGGCAGTGAATTTGCTGTTTTCCTGGCGTCCAGCGGCGATGAACACGCCTGTATCAGCGATCCATAGTGGATTCTCAGAGAGCTCCGTAGCGAATTCCATTATTGGCGAAATTCCCCGTTCACTGGGCCTCGCCAAGAGGAGTATCTCGGCCGCTCCGAATACGCTCGAAATAGGGGTCGCTTTCACGCATATCGAGAACGACCTCCCGGAGAGCATGCAGAACGGCGACTCCAAAGGCATGCTGGAGACCGAGTTCGCGAGTTGCCACGCGCTCACTCATTTCGCCATCAGTGTAGGGAATCGCGTAGGTGAGTGCGGCGGCGAGCTTTCCTATCCCGTATTTTTCGACAAGAAGGCTGAGGTCTTGATCGCGGGGAACCCGTCCGATTGCATCAATGAGTGTCGGGGTGATCGTGTACTCGTCTTCATCGAGCACTGTGGTGAGCACGACAGGCCGGGCGGTGTAGGTGTGAGTTTTCTGGGTCTCGTCACGAGTGAGAACACCGAGGTCGACGAGCGATGCCGCATCGGCGTAGGCAGTGGTTCGTGGGGTGTCAAGATCAGCGGCGAGTTCATCGATGGTGACAGCTTCACCCTGAAGAATGTAGGTATAGATTCGCGCGAGACGTGGCTCATCGAGAAGATCCGCGACTGCGATGAAGCCGTCGACGGCTCGCTCGGGATCGCCTTTTGCTGTCGACATACAATACATGATTCGTGTATTGGGTAATAACTCTTTGGAGGCAACGAAATTCGAGGACGAAAAACCAGTTGGCCCTTTCAGAGGAATTGTTTGAAGCCAGTGGGCCTCAGAGCTCTCTTCGAGGATAAGACCCCTTAGATTCGCCTAATGGGGAAGAAATGCATTTCGCAGAGGGGTGTCACTCACTATGTGTGCGCCTGGCGACTATTGCTAGTGATATTGCTAACTGAATTCAGCGATCTATTCCTGTCACCATCTACAAATTGAAGCTTGCCATGAAGTAGTGTAGTATCCGTGAAACAAACAACCTATAATTACATCTACTTCTCAGTTAGTCATCAGCTGGTGAACCCTGGGTCTGGTCGACTCTCTGGGCGACCGTTGGAAGTGTCAGCGTGAGCAAAACGATAGCAACAGCAAGACCGAGTGCGGGCAGGAACGCGACCTGCAGCGAGCTCGCATCAGCAAGCACTCCGATTGCAACCGGGCCAATCGCGAACCCGCCGTAGCCGGCGGTCGAAACCGCCGCAACAGCTGACTCAGTCGGAGTTTCCGAGTCGTGATTGCCCGCCATACTCATTGCAACGGGCATCACTCCAGCAAGGCCCAACCCAAGGATTCCAAACCCGATTAACGAGACTGTAGTTTGTACTACGAGCGTCAGCGCGAGACCGATTGCTGCAACGCCCGCTGCAAGCCGAATGAAGCGCTTCGATCCAATACGGTGGACAATCCGGTCGGCCAAAAAGCGCCCAGCCATCATCGTCAATGAGAATACCCCAAAGCCGAGTGCCGCGATGCTAGCCTCGGCGCCCGCAGCGCTCTCTAAAAAGACTGTACTCCAGTCATTACCCACACCTTCGATGAATAGGGCACAGAACCCGATCGCGCAGAAGCCAGCAAGCTTTCGGGAGGGAAGCGCGAAATGCTGGCCGCCAGCAGCGCTCGGATCATTCTCGAGAAGCCATCGACTGACTACGAGGCCAATGACTAACGAAACGACACTGACAAGCGTGAAGTGCGCTTCTACCGAGAGCCCCAACGCAACAACCACCGAACCGACCACTGCACCGAGGACACCCCCACCGCTGAACACAGCGTGGAAACTCCCCATAATCTGGGTTGGATAGGCACGCTCGATCCTGACGCCCTGTGAGTTCGACGCGACGTCCATCAGCCCCTTCCCGAAGCCGAAGACTACTAGCGCACCGATCAATGCAGCCAAGCCACCTGTGAGGCCGACAATCGGTAGCGCGAGACAGTAGACGACCAATCCCGCACGCACTACTCGTCGTCCACCGAAACGTGAGACGAGGACGCCGCTTGTGACAAGCCCCACAATACTGCCAGCCGCGAGAGCCAAAAGCGCCACACTGACTGTTCCGGCTGACAAGCTAAGTGCGTCTCTGATCGCCGGGATACGCACCGCCCACGTCCCGAAGACCATCCCGACGATCGCAAACATAGTTGCGTCGGCAACTCGAGCACGACTAGCTTCACTTCTAGTCGCGCCAACTATTCGATTCCACACTGCCTGTGCACCACTTCTGGTGGGTAGCAATCCAGTCATCACTGCTGAGTTCGCACGAAAGCGACTTAAGACTTGTCAGAATAGTTAACTATAGCTGTTGTAAACACTGCGATTTCTATGATTGATTGGGTAATAGGTGGGGAGCGGTCTCAGTTACGATTGGTACCATCGACTTTGGCTTGGAGCTTTTCCAAAGTTAGCAACCAGAATACAATTGACGCCTCGCTCGGTGAATCTGGGAATAGTATCCTTTGATCTGATCAGTGGAAGTGGAGACAGTACATTCCGAAAGCGTGCTTTGTATTCTGATTACAGTATGTTGTTAAATTTTCAACTATACTACTAGAATAGATTCGATACTGAATATACTAAATTCGCTTGTTGTGTTCTTCGAAGGGTTCTGGACTGCCGCCAACAAAGGTTGGAACTTATTAGCCATCACCTGCGGGATCATCGATCTGTTCGATAATGAACCGTTTACCAGCGACGTCCTCAGTGTGGGCCCCCCGTCCGCCGACAGTATAGCTATCGTCATCAGTTTCAAACCGCAACCTCGCTTCGGCAGCCAATTCTAATAGCGAAGCAGGTGCTTCGTCAGTTCGGGAGCCCGTGTATTCAACATCAACAAACTGTCCTGAGAGATCAGACTCTCGACCGGTACGTACGAACTCACCCTCAATACGCCCGGTAATGATTGCATTGTTGTTGAGTAAGGGCTCTACTGCACGAATGCAGTCAGTAATCTCCACGTAGGAGTAAGGTAGTTGTTCGTTGTGTCCATCGTAAATCGTATCGTAGACTTCCCAGAGACGAGTTATATAGTACCAATGAAATACATACGCGGTTATATAATCATCAACGAGGACACCATACTCGTCAGATAGCTGATTATGTGTGGAGTAGCATGCCTGGTGACGATCCACTAGAAGGAGGAATGGTCCACGAAGGTCGCGTCGTCGGACTTCGGTACAGATGCCCTCGAATTCAGATTTATCAAGTGGGAGATTATTGTCTGGCGGCACGTGAAGCGAGAGCTGAATGTGCACGCCGCGCTCATGTGCGGCTTGGAGTTCCGTCTGGAGTTTTCTAAACTGGTCAGGTGTAGCTGCGAGTTGAATGTGGTCGTCAGCTGTTTTGATGACTTCCCGAGAGTGTTCGAATACAGTTCGAAACCGTCGAACGAGACTTACGTCTCCTTCATCTACTTCTGATTCTTGGTATCTCGCTTCGATTTCTCCAATCGCGGTTTCATACCGTTTGATAGCTCCTCGGAGTCCGGAAAGTGCTTCTGATGGGTCATTGGCTTGAGCGTAGAGGCGGTCCCGATTGTAGGTAGTCACGTACCCGTCATCTTCCAGCGCTCGGAGTACGTCGTAGATACGCGGCTGTGGAACGCCGCTTGTCGTTGCAATCTCGCTCGCGGATGCTGACCCAAGTTCAAGCAGGGTCTCGTATGCATCGGCTTGGTAAGGAGAGAGTCCAGCTTCCTCTAGAATTGCATGTAGTTCATCGGTATCCATGGTGTTTGAGGGTACGTTATCCATCAACTTAGGTTTCGGTCTCCTGAGGTACACTATATGCTCGATTGCCCTTAATGGGGCATTGTCTCGATTACGATGATGAGAGGTACACCTTGTTAGCCTATAGATCAATCGACAGGTAGCACAGGCATGACGGAATTTCCACTTGGAACCCTGGAGTGAGAATTAATCAGACGAGGGAAACACAACGCGCTCGAACTCGTCGCCACCGCACTGGTGACACTGCCCACCGGCTGCTGAACCATTCGGGATCAGCTTGTTGTTGATGTTTGGTGACCCCACATACACCTCGCCGCATTGAACACAGTGTATAAGCGAGGTCTTGTCTCCAACTGGCATTGCCTTGTTGTTTGTCGTCACGCAAACTCAACTTACTGATCTAGATAGGACGCGGTGAATTTGTCGAGAAGCGAAAAATTGGTAAGTTGCAACGAGATTTCATCTAATGTGGGGTGCATAGCGGTTAGCGTGAAAGAGTAGATACGTTGGAATACACTTACACCGTACTAAAGTGTACGCTTAATTCAATTGCCCAACACGACTGTCGCGAACTCAAGCTCGTCGCGAGTGGGAACGCCAGCATGTCGACCTGAGCGACGACTGTAAGCCATACTGTTAGTGAATTTCCGTTCTGTGGCTCTTCATAGCGGTTTCTTCCAAGAAAGGTATGCCACACTCCGGGCACCGAACTAACAAATCATCAATATTCTGGGTGGGTTCGGCTCCCATGCCTTTTTCCATATGCTAATACTTCACACGGTCCAGGGTACTAATACTCTTCACTTGTTCAATTCTTCGCCGGGTTATTCATGTACAATTTTAATTGTAGCATTTAATTTGTCTATTCAGGGAAATACACCGACACGAGGTTGCGACATAAACACAAAAACCTAACAATCTGGCCTGCCATACTCGCTCAAGTGCTATCAAGTGGCAGATCTCTCTCCTTTTCTCTTATCTCAAGAATCAAGGCGCGACTCCGAGATTTGAGTACCATCTGATTTCACCCATGGAGTTTAACCGACAGTAACCCACTATTCTGTGTATGCCATCGATCGAGCTGACTGAGAGCCAAAAGACGATCCTCCAAGAACTCGTCGACCTCTACCGGGAGAGCGAGAACGCTGTCAAAGGTGAGGCCATCGCCGAGCAGATCGACCGGAACGCAGGCACGATCCGGAACCAGATGCAGAGCCTGAAAGCTCTCCAGTTAGTGGAGGGGGTTCCAGGGCCGAAGGGTGGCTACAAGCCCACGGCTGAGGCCTACAACACGCTCGATATCGAGGAAATGGACGAGCCTGTGTCCATCCCACTCAGCCACAATGGTAAACCCATCGACGAGCAGGTTATCCAAGAGATCAACTTGATGAGCGTCCATCATCCTGAGAGGTGCCGCGCCGAGCTTCGAATGCAGGGGTCGGTACGGGACTTCTACGAAGGTGACTCGATCACCGTCGGTCCGACGCCAAAATCGAATCTCGTGATTACTGGGACGATTGATGGGGTTGTTGACTCCGACAACAAGCTCATCATCAAAACTGAAACGATGGAAGCACCAGTCAATTAGGACCCTAAATACCGGTTCCCCTACTTTCTTCAAGCTCTTCCATTGACCAGTAAGAGTAGTTACCATGGTACGAGGCCAATGAGCCAGATGACAGCGCTAACGGCACTCGACCCGTTACTCTGCAGTGGTCCGACAAACCCCGGTAGTGAATGAAGAATTGGTTTCGCATGGATAATAAATAATATAAAGCCACGTTTCAGCTAAGTCACTTCCTCGTTAGTAGTCTACTCGCTAAACGAGATAACTCCAATAGTACCAAGCTATATTGTCGAATACGTATGGGTCGTCAAGTACCCATTAAAACTATGAACAGAGTGAGTCCACACAGCTTGCTACGTTAGCGTCCGACACGTCGTAACCCCCAAGTCTCACAGCTATTGCTCTACAATAGCGCCCGATTCACTGGTGGTCCTGCAGCCGTTCACGACTACGCTGATGGCCTGATAGAGAGCGTCCGGTAGAGGCTCGATCTATCGTCAGTCTTCGCGGAAAACCGTCGAACTAAATTACGATAGAAACCCAATCCGTAGTGAATCAACGGCAGCAAGACTACTGCCACCGGATGAGTGCTGCGCTCAGCTGAGAATGAGGCGAACGATGGCGCAAGTTCCCGTAAACATGATAGACTCAACCCGACACATAGACTACCGCCGAATTCAGAGGTCGACTAAAGATAGTGCACACTACTAACCAATCGGACACTCGTCTGCCAGCCACGAACTAGCGACCGATCATCGGAGAAGGACTCGCAATCTGGATAGCGATATTGCTCGGATTCGCGTTTCTCCCATCAGATCATCCTCTCGCTATTGGTGTCGCATTGACCATCGTCCTTGGAGGGCCACTACTTCCTATTGCTCTCTTAGCGGACTTCCGGCAGAGCAAGACGATGAGCAACTGCCCACCCACTCTCAACGAGTATCTACGAAACATCCTGACCGATATACTGAGCACCCTTACGAATCAAACAGCACTCGGGTCCGAGCGCGCGACACTGTTTGATTGTGAGCCGAAAACGCCTGTATCGTGTAGCTGCAGGGGGTAGAACTTCGGCAACGTATTGGCAGGCAAGTCGAAGTGGATTCCTCCCTATCAGTAGTTGGTAGCGCGAAGTTTTATTCAGTTTTAGCGTCGCAACTATGTGTGGAGCGTACTCGTTACACGTTTCACACTGAATAAAGAAATCGTATTACCAACAACTGCTATTGAGAACAATTTCTACGAAATGACGAAGCAGATAGGGAGAGTCGGTACGAACGTGTTAAAACGAACACATATATTGGTGTCTTGTAAGTTATCAGCCCTACCTCGTGCATGAACAAGGGTGTGAGCGAGAGCACTATTCATTCTATGGAGAGCATGGCTTTCGTCAATCTCTGCCGAGGGCGGGGAGATAGCAGCGCTGGGTGTAACGGAACTAAGAATTTCGAACTCATGGATTCCTGTTAGTCGTCAGTCGCCCGCTGCTGTTCGATTCGTTGTTCGATCGTACCGACGACTGCCGAGATGACATTGATCGGGTAGATAGAGGCCCAGGTAAGGTCCGTGATTTCCTCGCCTGCTGGTGGATGATGGAAGTGGAGGCGTGCGTTATGTGCATTCGAATGACGGTCCCATCGACACTCCCAGGGATCCGTATCGCTGATTTCGACGTAGTGTAGTAAGAAGTTTCCACTCGTAGACCAACAGCATCAAGCTGAGCGATCTCAACTGTTGATGCATACAGATATTCGTTATACAATGCAGGGAGGGCACAGGGATCGTATCCACCCAAGCCGAGGTCGGGAGTACGCTATGAGTGCCTCATTGGTGAAAATTTACTGGAGAAGAATGGACTAGTTCAGAATAAGAATATATTTTCCCGTATATGTCGATATTAGTCACTATTGATTTCCCGATAGAGAGACCAAACAAGAGTTCCAAACTAAAAGACACATTGAACACAGGAAAAGTGGAGAACAAACGGACCCGACCATATTTGAATTGAATAGAGTGAGACTTTATTATTGACGTCAATCTCGATGACGTTGCTGATATAGGGTCCTTCACATACTCTATCTGTAGTCGCGTGAGTGAAGTGTGGTGTAGCTCGCGCTCAGATGAACGACGTTATTGAGGAGAGCGCTATGGCAACGCTGATCAGATACGCCAGTCCGCCCGCGACGTTCCGCCACCGGTTGTTCACGAACTCACCCAAGAGCCCCTCATCGTTAGCGAAGTAGAGGAGCAACGCACCGTAGTACGGGAGCACGATGATGGCAAACGCCTGAGCGATGATGATAGTATCTATTGCGGACCCGCCAAACAACTGCGGGATCACGGCGGCGGCCCACGCGATGACGATCACGCCGCCAGAGGCCAACTTCACAACCCTGTCATCCATGTCGGAGACTTGGGCGACCCCATCCGCGAAGTACGTTCCGCCCCGCATGGCGTTCACGACGATGGACGAGAACGCCGCAGCCAGCAAAGCGACTCCGAACAGGAGTTTCGCGTTCTCTCCGGCGATCGGCTCCAGCTGGAGCGCTATATCGGCCGCCGTTGCCGGGACTATACCGGCGGGATTCAGGACTGCAGCGGACGTTATGAGGACGCTTGAAAGTATCACACCCATGATGAGCATCGCCGCGACCGAGTCGAACACCGCTTGCCCCAACTCGGATCTCCCGTAGCCTTTCTCCTTGGTGAGGTAGGTCTGATAGACCATGCTTGACATACTGAACGACGTCGACAACAACGTCATACCGAGAAACAAGGCACGCTGGTTCTCGAAGGACGGAACGAGGCCTGTGGTGGCTTGCGTCGGGGAGAAGCCCGCCAAGTAGAGTGTTCCGACGAACCCGATGATCATCACCCCAATCAGTATCAGTATCACCCGTTCGAGTTTGTCGTAGAGTCCCTGTCTACTGATGAGGAAGAGCGCGGCCGCGGCTGCTACTGTGCCCCAGAGCACGATGTCACCGCCGAATATTGCCCTCATTCCCAGTGCGACGCCCACGATATTACCGGTTTCATATCCGATCGTTGTCATTACGCCCATGATAGCTCCGACGACGGCAGCGGGACGTCCAAATCGTTCCTCCACTAGCCCCCAGAATGACTTATCCGAGAGGATCCCCACTCTGGCGGACATATCCAGGAATATCATCGAGAACAGGACCGCCCCCACGAGCACCCAGAGAAGCCCGTATCCGAACTGCGCACCGGTCACGCTGGAAACGACGAGCGCCCCGGGACCGATAGTCAATGCTCCGAGGATGAACGCTGGGCCTATTCTCTTGATCGCTTCGCTTACCTCCGGGAGGCTGATTTCCGTTATGGTCGTTGGTTCTGATGACATCGTCTCACTGTCCCCGATGAGTTGTCGTCTGTGTCGCTCGGTCCTGCCTTCGTCTTCGTCGTCCGCGGATGTCGCCCGCTCGTTCGTTATCCGTTGTCAATGTTATCGTGCTCCGTGTGCTCCACCGGCCGATCCAACAGTATTCACTATCCCGATCGGTGGCTTGTCTTGTCACGGTCACCGATATCATTGACGTATAATAAAGTTATTGGTCTTTGCTGTGTTTCTAGTAGTCCGTGGTGCTACTCGTCATAACGAGAAGCACGTGCGGAGGCCTCCGGAATCAGTCCGACCGTGTCTTCGAGGAACCAATACATACTTTAGAGTGGGTTTTCACGTAGCAGTGTGCAAATCGCTCTGCT
Organism: Halococcus salsus; assembly: GCF_009900715.1. Lineage (NCBI taxonomy): Archaea > Methanobacteriati > Methanobacteriota > Halobacteria > Halobacteriales > Halococcaceae > Halococcus > Halococcus salsus. Next base: position 6,099 of record NZ_JAAAJC010000016.1, on the reverse strand, counting down.
CGGCGGTAGCGGTGACATAGGAGAGGGTATCGGACTCCGGATCGCACGTGACACCAGTCACGATGTCGTCATCGGCTCCCGTCGGCGGGAGAAGGCCGAGGATGCTGCGGCCAGCTACAGGAACACCCTCGCTCCGAACGCTGACGACTCACGCATTGTCGGAGCGAGCAACGAGACGGCAGCCAGTGAGGGAGATTTCGTCATCGTCTGTGTTCCACCCAGGTACGTGCTAGACACCGTTCAAGCGGTCCGGTCCGATCTCAAAGACGACACAGTTGTGGTCAGTCCTTGTGTGAGGATGTCGCGTAACGAGACTGGTTTTCATTACCAGTCCTCGGAAGTCGGTAGCGTTGCCGAGGAGATCTCGGACGTTCTCCCGGACCAGGTTCCTGTAGTGGGTGCCTTCCAGAACCTAGCGGCAGGAGCCCTCACCGATCTTGATCGCGATCTTGACCTCGACGTGGTCGTAACTGGGGACGACGACGAGTCAAAGCAGAAAGTGACAGCCCTATTGGAGGGGATTGAAGGACTCGGAACGTGTGACGCTGGTGCGCTTGCGAACAGTAGGGAGGTAGAGAGTCTGACGCCGCTCCTGATCAACCTATCGATGAACAACAGTGACCTGCACGACTTGGGTGTGAAGTTCAGATAGCGGGACGGACCAACGACAACTCGGACCTCTTTTCGGGTACAATGACTACCGAAGGGGTACCACATGCGAGACTCGCTATAGCGTCAGTTCGAGTTCGAATTCATCGGTTATCTCTCTGAGTTTACGTGGGAGGTCGTCGTGAAAGCTCTCCTCGGTCATCGAACCAGTTGGGCCGGAGATTCCGAACGATCCGATTAACTCATTGGCTGGCCCCTGAGCGGAGACAGCGATAGCCCTGATCCCGTCGACGTTCTCGTTGTCGTTCACGGCGTACCCGCGCTCGCGAACGCGCTCTAGGTCATTGAGGAAGACTTCGATATCGGTTATTGTGTTCGTTGTCTTCCGATGCATCCCCTTCTCTTCTAATATTTCTCTGACCCTCGACTCAGGATAGTGCGCCAGGATCGCCTTTCCGGCCGCGAGCGTGTGGAGCGGTGACTGCTGGCCGGGAGAGTTGTGTGTCCACGCATTATGTTCCCCTGGATACATATACAAAAAGACGCCAAGGCCATGTTCTTCCACGAGGAAAATGGCACGATAGCCGGTTTCGTCACAGAGCTTCCTCGTATACTTATCAGCAAGCCTTCGTGCCTCCGTACGTTGTTGTGTATATTTCCCGACCTTGAGGAATTGAAGGCTCAACTGATACTCGTCCCCCTGTTTGACCACGTAGCCATTGTTTCTCAGCGTCGTGAGATGAGCGTGCACACTACTCGCAGCCACGCTGTATCTCTCGGCGATCTCGGTGACCCGAGCGCCGTTCATCTCCTCCAGATACGATATGATGTCGATAGTTCGCTCAACCGTTTGTAGTGTTCGCGTGTCTTCGCCCATAGTAGCTATTCAAAGAGTAGGTATATAAAATTCCCCTCTGCTGAAAGGGGTGGGTCATCTGACCGGACGACGAGAGTGAGCCCGCCGTCATTGAACACGATTTTCGGTTTTGAGCGCTCTCGTAACAACGGTAGTGGTGTTACGATGTTGAGTCGGAAAAATACAGAAAACTAGTGACTGCAGCGGTAGAGGCGCTACACACCCTCTGACTCGTATAGGGTTCGATACCGATCCTACTTTAGTATTATAATGTTCGTCAGATGAGAATGACGATTGATAGCTCACAACCCAACGTCGTTTCTACGGCCTTGACCGAAAATGTCTCCTCACTCATAGGGGAGAATTTAAGATGAATGAGTCTATACGTAGAGTCACGGATTGCGATACAGCAAAGTGTATGCCTGCGTCGCATCCTGCGATCGGTGCCGAGAACCCATCGGTCGATGAAACGACCCTCGATGGGGCGGCAAGCGAAACCACGGCAACTCACAAATGATGGTAAACAACGAGATGGACGGGGTGTTCGTCCCCCACGTCACACCGCTGACCGAAGACGAAGAGATCGATGAAGATAGCCTGCGCAATCTGGTCAGTTCGTTGAGCGCAACGGAGGACATCGGCGGGCTGATAGCGTGCACGCGCGTCGGTGAGGGACCGGTGCTCAGTTTCGAAGAGAAGAAGCGTGTTTTCGAGATAGCTTCGGAAGAGGTCGACGAGTCCGTTCCGCTGGTCGGTACTGTCGCCCCACAGTCGACAAAGGACGCTATCTCGAAGATCAATGAAGCAGCGACCACTGGTATCGATGCAGTGATGATCATCCCACCGCTACTATTCGCATGGGGTGAACCATCACCGGAGATGCGGTACAACTTCTTTGAGCAACTTGATGGGCGGACTGATATACCGCTCGTGCTGTTTCAGGTACCCATCGAATCGTACTGGTATCAGCCGGACACTCTCGCCCGAATATCACAGCTCGACTCGGTGATCGCAATCAAGGAAGCGAGCTTCAACGTGAAGCTGTTTACCGACGTGGTCCACACGCTGAAAAGCAGTGGCGGCGATATCAGTATCCTCTCCGGAAACGATCGATTCCTCGCTCAGTCGTTCATGCTCGGCATCGACGGGGCGCTGGTTGGTGTTGCTAACATATTCCCGGAGGAGTGGGTTGAAATGTATGAACTGACACGCGAGAACCGATACAACGATGCGCTCGAAAAACAAGAAGAACTGCTCGAACTGAAGGAACTTCTCTTCCGGCGACCGATAGTGCAAGCCACCTCTCGCATCAAGTATGGGTTGAAAGAGCAGGGCATCATCGACAACGCAACGGTTCGTCGACCGCAACCCACCATCACCGACCAAGAAAAGGAAGAGCTCCGTGAGGAGCTTGATAAGTGGCAGAAAGGGGGCTAGGAGGGTGGAATTTGGCATTCGACCGATTGAGGGAGGGAACAACTTCGATCGGACTCTGGATCAGGTCGTGCAGGCTGAAGAAGACGGCTTCGATTCAGTGTGGTTTGCGGAACACTACACGCCGGACGATCAGTGGTGGTCCGCATCGATGCTTAATCTCGCGGCCGTCGCATCTCGAACATCGACAATAAAACTAGGGAGCAACATCATTATCGCTCCCTTCTACAACCCGGCGTGGCTCGCGAATGCGTGCTCGATGCTGGACGTGATCAGCGACGGCCGATTCATCTGTGGGCTGGGACTCGGGTACGACCCGATTGAGTTCGACGCTATGGGCGTCTCGAAAGACGACCGGATCGGGCGAACCATCGAGAACATCATTCTACTGAAAAAGCTGTGGAGCGGTGAACCAACAACTTTCGATGGCAAACATTTCTCTATGGAGGACTACAGTATTGCTCCGACACCAATCCAAGAGCCACGACCGGATATCTGGCTCGGTGTCTGGGGCGAGTATCTCCTCTCACAGGCCGCGAAACGGGCCGATGCCTGGATACCAGGTGCAGTAGCGAACAAGACGGCCCTTGAAGAGAAGAACGCGGTGTACGAGGACAACCTCTCGGAACCCGCGGCTACTAGGCCTCTCCTCAGGGATATCATCGTCGAAGATACTCGAGAGGAAGCACTGCGAACAGCGAAAGAACACTTGCACGACAAGTACAGTGTCTATGAAGGCCGTGGGCACCAGTTCTTCACCAATTACAACATCGACAAATTTGAAGAGTATGCGGAGGATCGAGTTATCTTCGGTACACCGCAGCAGTGCATCGATGAAATAAACGAGTACCGTGAACTGATCGGTGTCGACCATCTGCTTCTCCGATTCAACTACAAGGGAATGGAGTACGAGGAGATGGTCGACAGAATGGACCGAATCGGCGAGGAGGTCCTCCCATCGTTCAAGTAACGGCGCGGTAGGAACGATGTATTTCCGATGGAAGGCAGCTAAACACCTCTATCAAACAATCTGAGACTTCGACTAGAGCTAGCTTGATGAAGGCGCTGTTCATCAGTGTACCTACGACTTCTTACTGCAAGTCTCGCAGAGATGCCTGTCGCTGAAGTTCGTATCACAGAACTCTTTGCTCGGTATCCGACTTCAGGTTAAGCAACTGGGCAAGTGATCTAACAATTTTTTAGAAATCGAGCTCGAGTATGCGGTTGGTCACAAGTAGCAGACATATGACTGTGAGAAACACGAGAAACGTCCCGAAAGCGACTCCCCAACCAGCAGTATCCGCGATCGTTCCCACCACGACGCTCCCGGTTGCACTCATCATCATGTAGGTTGTTCGCACGAGCCCGAATCCAGCACCCCGTTCAGCACTTGAAAGATTGTCCACGAAGCGTGGCAAGAGCGCTGCACCCCAGCCCATTGAGACACCGACGAGAATAATCCCGAAGAGAAGTACTGCCAATTGTGATCCGATGAGGAGCAGGCTGAACCCGCCGATCCCGAAGATTGCACATAGGCCTCCAATCTCCTCGCGACCGTACCGATCCGATAGCGACCCAATCCCGGGTTGTGTGAGCCCCTGTATGACGAAATATGCCGAAAATAGCGTACTAGCGAAGGTCACTGAGTAACCGTGATACGCGATAAGAAACGTCGGGAGGAACGACGCCGTCGCCTGCCAAATAAACTCAAACAGAAATGCCAGGAGAGCAGTGAACGCGATCTTTCGCCGGGAGAGCAATTCGATAACCGGTCTCAGTGCGAATCGGTCGCCCATCGGCTCTGTAGGACGTGCGGGTTCGGTTGGCCGCACTTTCCATTGAAAGAGAACGAATACTGGGAAGGCAGCCATAGCCCCGAGGGCGATCGCTACTCGCCAGCCAAACCACTGACTCACAGCCGCCGCTGCAATGGGGGCTACCAATCCAGCCAGTGGAGCCCCGGAATTATGGAGACCGATCGCAGTGCCGATATTATTCAATTTCCGGGTGAGAAACGTTGTCGCAACGCTATAGTGCAGCCCTGCAACACCGCCCAAAAGGAGTGTAAGGGCGAGGAAGACGGGCATCGATGGCGAGAGTGCGAGTAGGGCACTAACGACCGTTGTGAGTCCAACTGCAGCGAGGATAACACGTCGCTCACCGTATCGGTCGGCGAGAACACCGCTTGGAAACTGCACGAACGCGTACGCCATCCAGAGACCAGTCAGAGCGAGTCCGAGGATACTGCTCGAGGAATCGAACGTGTCAACGATTTCCGGCACCACTGGACTGATGACCAATCGAGCGACCATCGTCGCGAAAAACGCCAGCGTACAGAGTACGACGAGAGTTACCCGATAGTCCCATATTCGCTTCACTACCTGTGCTATCTCTTTGAGAGGGGAAAGCGTGCTGACTTACTTTGGATCTAAAGGAACAGCTCTATTTAGCGTACTCGGCTCTGGTGAACCGCTAGACGGCGGCAGGATGAACCGTGAGAGGAAGGGAGCTGAAGCGGGAAACCATGAGATGCTATGTCCAAAGTTTCCCGCTTCACGACTCGCGCAGTTACGTTAGCCAAAAACGCTGTCGGTGGACGAGACGAATCCGCCGCCCCCGCTGGAGGCGGCGGATTCGCCGACCATGCCCTCGTTTCGCTCCACTGTCTCCGGGTTTACCTCGAGAAATCCTATCGCGCCGCGCTCGATCTCCTGAGCGAGATGCCGCAAATACTCCGGAAGATCGGCCTTGAGGCGGCCGATCTCCCTCATCACTCGACGTTAGTCAAAGCGTTCGACAGGTTCACCGTGGCGATCTGGCGAGTGCTGTTGCGCCTCTCGGCGCAACTGCACGAGCCTTCGGGTCACGCCGCGATCGACTCGACGTTTTTCGACCGCGAGAACGCGAGTCGCCACTACTGCCGTCGCACGGATTATCGCGTACAGACGCTCAAAGCCACCGCGCTCGTCGACACGGACTCTCTGGCGGTGCTGGACGTTCACTGTACCATGTCAAGACGCCATGACACCCAGATCGGCGAGCAGGTCGCCCTGCGGAACGCGGGCGACCTGCTCAGCCTCGCCGCCGACAAAGGCTACGACTGGATGGCCTTACGGGAGGAACTCCGCGAAGAGGGCGTAAGACCGCTGATCAAACATCGGATCTTCCGGCCCGTCGACCACGCGCACAACGCGCGGGTC
>NZ_JAAAJC010000015.1 GCF_009900715.1 Halococcus salsus | reverse complement strand
GATAGGTATTCAAACAGCGGTACTGTCTCGGTCGCCGCGACATTCAAGAAGTCGTCGACTGAAGCTACGTTTTGCAGGGCGTTGGCTTTGCTGGACACACTTCCAACGCCCTGCAACCCTGCACGTGATGCTTTCTATGACACGCTCCGGGAGAAGGGTGGTAACGATGTATCGGCGCGGTCACGTCGGCATAACCATGCTCGCGTACGCTCCTGTAGCCTATATTCTTCTTCGAGAGGGGCAGCTGGGTCTCGCACTGGTAGGGCTGCTGGGTGTGCACCAGATCGAGCCGCTCCCCGACGCCGATCACTGGATTCCTGGCCTCACTCACCGGGGAACTAGCCACTCGCTTTTTGCTGTGTTGGTGGTCGGTGCAAGTCTCGGTGTACTAGGGTGGGTCATTGGAGATCAACTGAGTGCGGTTCTCATTGGTCTCGACCCACCGACAGTTGGCCCCTTCGCTGGCGTCTTCGAGATCGTGGCCGAGCAGCTACGTAGACTTGATGGGAGCGCGCTAGCTCAATTCGGCTTCGCGGTCGGTGCCTTCGGTGTTCTCACTCACCTATTCGGAGACGTCATCACTGTATCCGGTATTCGGCCGCTGCTCCCCCTCTCTCGCTGGCGACTTTCGCTCAGTAGGCTTCGGGCTGACAACGACCTCGCGAACAACGTACTGTTAGGTATCGGGGTAGTTTCGCTCGTGGCCGTCGCTTTCGCGACCGCTCCAGTTGGCCCCACCTTATCGCCCATAGGAGTGGCAAGTGCCCAAGAAGACAACAGCAGCCACAACGCGGTCACAATGCCGAATCAGACCACCAACGGATCGACTGTCACCATTACGAATGCAACCCTCTCTCGCGGCGGCTACATTGTTGTTCACAGCGGAGCATACCAAGACGCTGGTATCTTGCAGGATAGTGCGATCGCCGTCTCTGGCTATCTCGACAGCGGAAGTCACGGGAACGTTACCATCCCGATCAATCGCAGCCCGCCCGGTGGTACCCTCAATCAATCGGAATTGAACGGCACGGATGACCTTACGGCGATACTCTGGCACGAGACGGGCAATAACACTCGTTTTGAGGGGGTTTCCTCTGGCGGCACTGAGGATACTCCTTACACAACTGGAGAAAACGGCAGCCAGCAGTACGTTACCGACACGTCGCGGGTGATCGTAAACGGAACGCGCGGCGATCCAAATGCAGCCACACCGAGCGCGTCAATCGCTCTTGACGACCAAGAGACGGATGAATCGGTAGTAACTATCGCGAACGCTAGCCTTCCTGACGGCGGATGGGTCGTCGTTCACAACGAATCGTATTCCGATAATCCCACTGGGAGTGCGGTCGGCATCTCTCGATATTTGGAGCCAGGGAATTACAGCAACGTGGAGGCTGAGCTAATGCAGGGCTCAGTCACATCCGAACAGACGCTGACTGCGGTGCCGTACCGGGATACGAACGGCAATCAGCGGTATGACTACGTTTCGAGCGACGGGTTCCAAGATACGGGGTACGTGAATCGGACAGGAGATGAAGCATTCACGGTCAATGACACGGCATCGGTTACGGCTGACGGCTCTGAAGCGGCCAGTGCATCGACTGATACGGATGATGAGATGGATGAGGATAACCCGGCCAACACATCCACACCGTTCCGTATCGTCAATTTGTCGGCGAATCGCACGGCGCACCTCGATGATGAGATAGTTGTCGAAGCGCAGGTCGAGAACCCTACTAACAGTCGTCTTGAAGGCGAGCTTTCGGTGGCAACCGCTGGAGACACTGCAGATACGCAGGATGTGGCATTGTTCCCGACGGAGAGCCGCACAGTAACGTTCGAATACTCCTATGATTCGCCCGGAGAGTACGTCATCAAGGTCGGAAACCGAACCGCCCATATCAGTGTTGTCGAGGAGGGCGAGGAATTGCCGACCACCACCGCAGCGGAAAGGGCGGACGGATCGAGTGGCGGAACAGCGAACGGATCGACAGCACAGGAAGCGCAATCAGATTCAGACGAGGCGATCGGCCTCACGAGCCCGCCTGTCCTCATCATTGGGGGACTGATACTGGTTGGAGTTGTGGGCTGGGGGCTCAGACGCCGCCGGAACCAGAATGATTTCTGAAATCGATGACCATGAGTGGGTGTAATCGCCGTGAATTTCTCGCCAAGAGTAGCGTAGTCGGTGCGGCGGTCGGAGCCGCAGCAATCGGGCCCCAGGTGAGCTCGCCTGTTCTCGCAGAGAGCTCGAGTATTTCGGGCGGCGAGAGCGAAGAGTTTGAAACGTTCGGCCAGCCGGGTTCGCCGTCGAGAAATGCGTATCGTGCGCTCGCAGAGCGCGAACGCACCCACCAACTCCGTATGCGCGAGCGCCAGCAACAGCAGGGTAACGCGACCGGAAACAGTAGTTCCGGCTCAGGATCAGATTCAGAGGTTTCGGGCGGAGCAACTCCGAACTTCTCGAACACAGTGAATGCCGTCGAGGATCTGGACTGGGACCCGAATGGTAATTCGGCGATCGACGGCGCTCTCTCAGGAATCAGCGACGGAACGTTAGTCGTGCTCCCCGCCGGGAACTACCGTTTGGACGGGCAGGCCCAGGTCAGCGGGAACACAATCGGGCTAGCCGGAGAAGGATACAACGAGGCGAGCGGTGCGCCACAACCAGGTGGGGGAGCAGCGACGATCTTTGCGGGAGGCGAGGAAGCCCGACTCAATTTCGACGCCGAATCTGGATTGATGGCGAATCTGGTTTTGGACCAGAGCCAGTCGAAGGGCGGTATCTCATTCGTCGTTCGGTCACAGGGGTTCGTGACGGCCCGTGATATTCGTGTGAACGGCGTACTCACGAACACCGGATCGAGCTACAACGAGGGAACGAACAACCCACAGTGTGCGCTTATCGCCGAGAGCGAGGAAGCGACCGCACGAGTCGAGCGGTTCGTTTCTCGTGGCACAGGCTTACCAGGCGACAAGCGTCAGGGCGGAGTTCCCGCTATTTGGGTTGGCGACGGCAACAAAGGAACGGCTCAAATCGTCGATTGTGAAGTCCAGGCGGCAACTGACAACGGCATCTATGGATCGCGAACCTCGGGCGACACCCAGATCGTCGGCGGGACCTACTTCAACAACGAGGTATCGCAGATACGATTCTGTGGGAAAGGAAGCTTCGCTGACGGTGTAACCCTGGGTGTTGATGCCGACAACTACAGCGGGCCAAGCGGGAGTTTTGGCGGGTTCAACGAGAAGATCGGAATGCAGGTCGTAAAGGTTGAGCAGCCGTCTCATATCTCAAAACCCGGGGGTGCAGTCCTTCGGAACGCCGAGATTCAGGCCCGGTCGGTGAACAAAATGGGCGCGGTGATCTACGTTCGCGGCCACGGTGGAGCGCTCAAAATGGATAACTGCCGCGTGACGAACAACACCGACCAGTCGAGTCTTCTGGCCTCAGAGCCGGGTTCAAGCTACGATCCGGCCTCACCACCACCCCACAACATCACGATTACCAACTCGCTGTTTCAAGGGACGCAGAGCAGCGATATCGTCAAGGTAGAAGGACGGCCTCAATCCACCGTGACGAACACCTGCTTTCAGGTCGCGGGAGCATCGCAAAGCTCGCTGTCAGGCATTACAGTCGGCGAAGGCGTCGGGTTCGGTCAGCAGTGTCAGGCTGGGCTCAGTGATCCAAGCAAGGTAGGCTCTGGCGGGAATGTGAGCTCTCTCCCGGCTTTTAACGCGAGCGCGATAGGCTCCAATGCGTCCAGAAGTGCCCCCGCCGACCGCCAGCAGAAAGGACACATGAAGAACATCTTCGACGCTGCGGCGCTTGTAGTGCTCGTTATTGTGGCTTTCCTGATTGCAGTACCAGTTGGAGTGGTTGGCTTGGGTGGGCTCGCGTCCTTAGCATTGAATTATATCCTTGATGACGATTGATTCGTAGTCAGAATTTCGCGGCTGGGCGAACAAGTGAAATATGAGGTATCCGTGCGTTCACGATATTGGTGGAAGCAGTTCCGAGAATTCGTTGTCGTCTGTCTTACTCATAACATCGGTAGGACACTCTGAGCAGCGGATATAAATGAACGGTAGAGCGAACCTGAGTGTGAAATCTCTGATTTTCGTCACAAACATCGTGACCGATACAGAGGCTGTATGCAGCAAAGTGGGATCGATGATATCGGGCGTTAACGACAGACAACGCCGTCAACGGAAGAACTCCCACCATGCTTCCCTGCCAGCGACATCTATTTGCGCAATCCTCACTTGATCTACTCTGGCAATGGCGATTAAGCGGATGGACAACGTCCTCATCGTGGTCGAGGATCTCGAAACTGCGAAGGCGTTCTTCACGGAGCTCGGCATGCAGTTGGAGGGCGAGACGCGCGTCGAGGGAGAGTGGGTGGACCACGTCGTGGGACTCGAGAACGTCCAGAACGACATCGCCATGATGCGAACCCCCGACGGCCATAGTCGCATCGAGCTCGCAAAATTCATCACGCCCGAGGCCACCCGCGATGGATCCAAGGAACCGGCGGTGAACACCCTGGGGATCCGCCGTATCATGTTCACCGTCGACGACATCGACGACGTCCTCAACCGCCTCCGCTCCCACGGAGCCGAACTCGTGGACAAGGTCGCCCAGTATGAAGACGAGTACCGCCTCTGCTATGTGCGCGGCCCCGAAGGCATCATCGTCGGGTTGGCCGAGGAGCTCAACAGGACCTAACGGGTTGCCCCCACGCTCTTGGCGTTCATCTCTTTGAGCCCGAGCCACGGTCTTCACGCCACAGCGTCCGTAGCCGACAACAAGCAATCTCCATGAAGAATCACCGGTTAGCCGTTGCCTGGCGGTAACTATGCGGTTCTCGCCACCGACGATTTCGGTGCACGCGAGCGTGCAAGATACGCGCTCTCTATTCAGCAGCGTTTGCACGAAATGCCGAGTTCTTGGTAAGAGAGGCGTGCTGCATAAAGAGCATGTATCTCGCAGGAACGTTTTATCGACACGGGCTACCTATTCACACCACATCAGTCTCGCCATACCTCCCCTTCCCCCTCCGCACTGGCTGGACAGAACATCAAAACCACTTGTGAATGCGAGTCTCAACTCGGGGCGACACATTCGTCGGCGCGATATCAAATGAAGTAACCTAGACTGAGAGACGTTCGAGTGCCTGTTCAACGGAGACGCGCCGGAACTGCTGGACTATTGAGTCGTCGCCAGAACCGAATGATGGGACACATACCTCTGTCTCGCCGTCCAGCGACTCAATGGTCGTTTCGAACCAGTCGTCTGTTGGCTGGCGTGGCTGCCGTATCGAGAACTCCGCGTCGCTCGGATGACCGTCCGGGGCATAGGCATAGCAGTAGTCTATTCGTCGCTGGGCACTCTGTAGTGTAATCTCATCCACGTCTGGTGACGTGGGTTCACCATCCGGAACCAAGAGGATCGTAATCGCCCGGTCATTGATCGCTCGCAAGAGGTGCTCTGTAGTGGGTTCGACTGTGACGTTCTTGTGGTCGGGATAGATATCGAGCATCCGATAATCCGCCGGTTCACTGGTCGTCTGGAAGGTATAGTAGTCCGGATACTCGAAGAAATCTTCTTTGCGGGTCTCATTGAGATAGTCATAGAACGCAGTGACGCATGAGAGCACGAAGGTACCAGCACCGAGCCCCTCAACCCCTGTTCCCATCACGACACCCACACGGTCATCCGACGTGATGTGTGGCATCACCGTTTCCCGGGAGACCTCGTTCCCATCGACTCGATACTCAAACGAGGTACTATCCAGTTCTTTGGTTGTGTGCATCCGTCACAACTGGTTGGCGTTCAACCCGATAAATCATTTCGGGGTGACTGGACGTAACTGCTGAATACGCGCCCTGTATTCAACATGGTCGCATTGTTACCTCTCAATACTGGTAATTTTTCGACTTATCTGTCCGCATACCTGCTCGACAACTATTTCGGCCGAGAAATGGCGAGAATTCAGGCTTCTTCGTTGTCAGATCAAGGGGAATTGGATTACTACTGTATTTTTGAGAGAGGTCACGCCCACGGTTCGGCCACGAAAGTCGTAGCTATTACGAGCAGCCCCCAGAGCAAGAAGGCAAGAAAATCGTGAAGACGTCGACCGACCCGTAGTCGTCCGAACGTCACGATCGAGCGCGTCATCGGGAAAGCGACCGCGCCGGCCAAAACCAGCGGCATCGCGGCCCAGAAGTACCCTGTCATGATGAGCATCCATACCCCCACAAACAGACAGATCCCTCCGATAAAGGTCGCTGACGTCGCCTCAACACCCGCTCGGAGCCCGGTTGGTTGACTTGTCCCCATATCGACCCTTTCTACTGGGGTGGCTTCATTGTTCCGGCCATCAATTGCATACGCTGTATGAGTACAATGGGTAGAAAAATACTTATTACTCGAATGTAGTGAACAACACGGACATGAGAAGTAAATTGAACGAGTGGTGTGACGAGCTAAAGACCCGGTTCGAGTCAAACAGACGCCCCGCTGGTATGGCGTTCGTTCTTCAGGGCTTCGCGTTCGTGATGCTCTATTTCGGGGCAAGCGTTCCGGTGGCCGCCCAGGAGGACGTCTGCGCCACGCCAATCGGCGATTTCACGAACGGACTAATTACGGCAGCGCTCGGCGTGGGGCTGGCATTGGTATTCCTCGGTCTGGTTGTGAGCTTCGGCTTCCGGCCACTCGCGTTCTCCGGGAGCATCATGGGCAAGCTCTCAACTATGTCCTCAAACTCGATCGTCGGCCTCGTTGGGATCGTGTTCGTTGCGGTGATTTTCAGTTGGGTGCTAGCCTACGCCCCAATCGACATCCCACAAGGCTGCGTCCCGCTGGGAGGATAGTGCACCGAACGGCTCCCCGCCGGCTCTCCGCGATCGTTGTCGGATTTTTAGTTGTCACAAGCCTTGCTGTGACGGGGATCGGCAGCGGAGTAGTCGCGGGCCAAGCGGCGAACGGATCGAATAACACGACTCCGACGACCGGACAGGCCCCACTCGGCCAACTCGGCGGAGGGTCAAGCAACACTACCTCGAACAATACGAGCACGAACGACACCAGTTCGGACCTCTCGACACCGCTCGACGCTGAGGTTCAGCGTAAACAGACCAGCCCCAGCGGAACCCTGAACGGGAATGGCATCAGAGGAAGCGTCAACGAAAGTATTCAGGGTAACTCAAGCAGTGGCGGCGACGGAGGTGGAGGTGGGCTATTCGGGTTCAACATCGAGGAAGATGTGATCAACCCGGCGATGAACTCAACGAAGCAGAAGATGGCGGACGGGTTCACGTGGATGCTCAATCAGTCGATGGAGACGACCATCGGCACGCCTGTTCCAGAGGACGACAACGACGACGGGATCGTAATGGTCCCCACAAACGAGCCCTGGGATGGTCTCTACCACAACTACTTCGTCCCGTACATATTTCCGCTGGCGGTTGTGCTCGCGCTACTCGGGATGATTCTCGAGTGTGGTATCATGCCGTGGCGAGCCCTGCGTAGCCCGACCTACTCGCAGACGCGAGCGTTTGTAACGTTCATCGTGACGCTCGTCGCGGTTATCTTCACTATGCCGATCATCACGGTGCTGCACCAAACTATCGACGTTTTGGCAACCAATACTGCACCCAGTGCAGCGGAGCTCACGGAGAGCACAAAGGGGATCATGAATCTCAGTGGTGGGGCGATCGCAGGTATCCTCGCTGCCTACGGACTGGGATTCACTGAGGCGTTGATGCTTGCGTTCGTCTACGCCCTTCGGTACGGTTCGCTGTTTATCCTACCGTGGTTCCTGCCGTTGCTGATCGCGCTCGCGTACAACGCACCCCATGACCGACTGTCCGGCCTCGCTTCGGAGATGATCTGGCAGTATATCGGGATACTGATACAGGCATTCCCGGTTGCGCTCTTGTTCCGGGCCGCCTATGAGATGGAGTGGGATTTCGGCCTCGGTGGGCTCATGGGAGTGCTCGCTTCGGGAGCGATCTTCGTCGTTGCTGCCGCGCTGCCGCTAATCACGTCGATAGGGATGTTCAAAGCCGCGCCTTCAGTGCAATCGGTTGCAACAGGGGCAGCTGGCTACGTTGCTGGGTCGCGTGCGACGGATTATTCGAGGCAGGCGGCCGGACAGGCTGCTCGCGGTGGCTATCAGCGAATGGCGAGTATGAAGACGAACGTCGCCGAACGCATCCGCTCGCTCAACGGGTCGAACACTCCCGAGCGCGGGCAAACGACGATCAACGACTTCGAGGATCGGACGCACCCGCGCGATGGGGTGCCGAAACGAGGTGAACTGTAAATCATGTCACAACGAACCGAAGACACTGGTAGAGAGGTCGATGACCGTATCCTGTCAGATTTCTCTACCGACCCCGAGCTGGTAGGGTACAGTCACAAAACGTGGGCACTGGCGGTGCTCTTCGTCGGTATCATGACGTTCCTGTTGCCGCAACTACTCCCCCTCCCACTCGCGATCATCAGTGGTGTCGGCATCGTCGCCGGTGTTGGGGTCCTCTTCTCGGCGACGCCGCCACACCTCACTCCGTGGGGATTCGCCTATCTACGGCTTACCTCCTATACTCAGCAACAGATTTTTGTCCAGAGTCGAACGAATACTTTCGATACAAAGAATACAATGAATACGAGTGATACCAATGATGAGTGAGAACGCAGCGGATCTGAAGCAGGGTGATAGCGATGGTGGCGTCGAGCAGCCAACTAACGACTCGCTTCCGGGACAGATCGCCCGGCTTCCGGGCGTTCGTTCACTGCCAGTCGTCGGTGCTGGTCGACCGGAATCCAGCGAAGATCACATCCCGCTTCAAGACGCCGTTCGCGGCGAGTACGCCATTCGGCGCGAGGATGGAGCCTACCTCGGGGTGATCGAAGTCGAACCGGCGAACATGGCGACCGCGGACGACAGTGAGTGGGAAGCGCAGGTCGAGCGCCTATCGAGCGTGCTGATGTCGAACACGAACGGCTCAGTACAGATCTACTCGCCCATGCGCTCGGTCGACTACGGCGACCGGCACGAAACCTATCGAGAGCAATCCCAGGAGCGGCAACTCACCGGCGACACGACCAACAGCAAGGTCCTCGCCGACATCGCTCAGGAACGCGCGAACAACGTCAGTTTGCACGAACAAACCACGCTCTCGCGCACTCACTACGTCGTCGTCTCGGTTTCGGAGCTGGATACGACTGCCCAGTTCACCGAAGACCGCGGTGGCCTGGCGACCGTGCCCATCATCGGGTCGCTGAAGAAAAAGCGCGAAGCCAGCCAACAGAAAAACAAGGGTGCTCACGCACGGGCGATGTGCGACAAACTCACCACGCGTGTCGAGCGGATGGCGTCGGCGATTCGTAACATGGAGGGCGTGAGTGCGACACCGCTCTCCTCGACAAAGGCGACGCAGGTCATCGCCGATCACTACGGCCGCGAGGATGCCTTCGCCTATGACGACTACACCAGCCTCGTTCGGCAGGCACCGCTTGTGTACGGCGACGAAGACGACCCTGAGTACCCCATCGCCCATGAGCACGAGCAGGTTGAGGGTTACGCAGCTGACGGGCGAACAGTCGCCGACGGTGGTGCGAAGGCACGGAACTACCCGCCTGGCGTTGCATCACCGTCACGGACGACCGCCGACGTGGTTCACAACGAGCCAGACGCGCTCTCCGATCACTACAAATCGCTCATTTCGGCGAAGTTCGACACGACCGACCCCGGCCATGTTCGCATCGACGACCGGACGCTCGCTAGCACCATCGCCGTTCGGAACTGGCCACGAGTGCCCACCTACGGGATGTTCTCGCACATTTTGGCGTCGTCCACACCCGGTGTCGAGGTCATCCTCTCGGTGCAGTCCGAGCGTGACGAGACTGACGACATGGACCAGAAGGTGCTCTCACTCGAACAGAAGTGGGAGAAAGCGGAGGAGAAAGGCTCGTTCACGAAAGAGCGCGACCGGCAGAAATACGAAACTGCCAAAGACATCAACCAAACCCGGAAAGCGCCGAACAAGGCGATGTTCAAGGTTGCGGCCTATATCACGGTCAAGTCCGACGTTACCTCCGCACCCAGCGACATGGACCCCATCGAGTGGCACAACGATACGGTGGCAAGCGTCAAGCGGAGACTCCAGGAAAAGCCCGCGAACGCTGGCGGTGTCCGAGTGGATCACAACCAGATGAACGGGCTGCACTCGTCGGCCCCGATAGCGAAGGACGTCATCTGTGAGACGGCACTCATGAAGGATATGGGTCTCGCGTCGGTCTATCCGTGGCACGCGAAGAACCTCACCGATCCGAATGGCGTGGTCATTGGCAAGCATCGCGAACGCGACGAACCGACGGTACTGGACATCTACAACCGGCCGACGGGCTACAACATCGGTATCTTCGGGACCATCGGCAGCGGGAAGACGACCTCGCTCAAGCAGCTGCTGACTCGGCGAAAACTCCGAAATCCCGAGACCACCGTCGTCGTCATCGACCCGTTACAGGATTTTGCCGGACTCACCAAACTGTTCGGCGGCAAGCGCATCGTCATCGGCGGGGATACGGCGATCAACCCCTTCCACATCGAGCCAACGCCCGAAAGCGTGCTGCGGGATATCGGCCGCGAGATACCCTTCAAAACGGCAATGCGGCAGTCGAAGGCATTCGTCGAGACCTACTACCAGTTGGAGGGGATGAACTACGAGGATCGCAAAGGCACGTGGGAGAAGGCCATCAAGCTCGCCTACGAGTGGGCCGGCATCACCGAAGACCCCGAGACCCACGACCGCAAGAGTCCGACGGTCATGACCGCCATCTGGTTCATCCGCGACATGGCCCGCAACCCCGGCGAGTACGTCAGTGACGCTCTCGAAGACAGCGAGGCGGCCAAGAGAGACCGCGAGCAGACAGCAGTGAAGATTCTCAACAACGACATCGAGCCGCTGCTTGAGGGCGGCGAATACCACAACCTGACCCAGCAGACCGATATTACGGACATCGAGGATACCGGCTTTCTCTATCTCGACCTCCAGCAGTACGATTCGGACCGCGAGGCAGGTGGGTTGATGATGCAGTTACTGATTTCGCAGGTCTACGAGCAGGCGAAGACATCAGTGCATCCGACCGTGACGGCCTTCGACGAGGCCCACTACATGTTCTCGAACACGGCCGACCTGCGATTCCTTCGCCAGATCGTCCGTCACTCCCGACACTACGACCTCTCGATGATATTCAGCACCCAGCAGATGGGTGACTTCTTCGAAGAGCGTGAAGACGAGGGTGAGACGGTCAAAGAGTCGGCGAAGGACATCATCGACAACACCTCGATGACGCTCTTTCACTACCTGAAAGAGATGAACAGTACGTGGGGCAAGGCGTTCGACCTCAGCGACACCGAGCAGGAATTCATCAAGGACGCCGAGCCGGGCGAGCGGGAGATCGGCTACGCCGAGGCGCTCTTACAGGTCGATCGGGAGGGCTGTTTCCCATTGCGCGTAGAGATGGACGAGGATGTGAATCCGCGTGAGTTCGCTCTCTATCGGTACGATCCGCAGAAACACGGCGAGGATATGGCTGCGTACCTGCGCCATCACGACGACGTGTGCGACTGGCGCTGGGCAAACGATTCGGGCTTTCGACCAGAGATGGAGCCGCCCGATCAGGGCGTCAAGGAGAGCGAGACGGGCGACGAGAAAGCAGGTACACCATCGAACGTGGAACTCTCCGAAGACAATGAGCACGTTTCTGAGGACGCAAACGAGGGCGGTATCAGGAGTGCCGAGGAGGTCATCGCACAGGCTGGCGCGGAGGAGAGAAAGCAGTCCGACAAGCCAACGGACGAGCTTACACTCGGTGACATCCACGGCAGTATCGACGCTCAGACTGCTGACTCACTCCAGAGTGCCGGCTTTGGGAGTGTCGAAGCGGTATACGAGGCTGATAACAGCGCGCTTGCCGCGGTCAAGGGCCTCGATGCGACGAAGGCCGCATTCATCCAACGAAACGCGGCGCGAACGCTCGGCTGGTCCGAGGACCTCATCGAGGACCCAGCAAACGCAGAGACGAACGAGTGCCGGCAAGAAGAGGGTGAATCGAGCGACGAAAATAGCACCAGAGAAGCCAAAGACGACGTTCAGCCCACACTGACGGACATCAAACACGTTGGCGCGGATCGTGCGACCACGCTCCGCGAAGCCGGCTTTGAGTCGGTCAGTGACGTAGCAAGTAGCGAGAGCGATGATCTGACTGCGGTCGAGGGCGTCGGCCTGACGCGCGCCGAGCAATTCGTCGATTCCGCGAGCGACCTTCTCGCCGGGCGACTGGCGAAAGATAAAATGGCTACCGATGAGAGCAACAGCGAATGAGCGACGACAGCAGCTCGGGACGAAGCTCGATTTCGACCAGTTCGGACACCAAATCGCGTTTTGACTCGTTTCGACGGCAGCTCTCTGCACACATTGACAAAGACATGACTGGTGACGACACGCTTGCGTATCTACTGGATGAGTTCGAGGACGAATACGACTGGGTCAACTTGGACAGGGGCGATTCGTGAGTCTGCTCGGTAGTAGCCAGAACTCCCCCGAAGCCGCCGAAGTGGGCCCCGATCTCGCCGATAACGTTCGTCAATCCGTCGACGAACACGGTGATGTACTGACCGTTCGCCCGTACCGCGATGACGGGGATACGCGAGCGGCTAAGCAGTTACTCACGGCTATTCACGACGTCAAATCATCGGACGGGATTCGGAGCACGAACCAGACTCCGCCCGTCGCTTTCGAGCCGACCTACGCAGACGAGGCTATCAGCTATCGGTTCGCGCCCGTCGATGAGCACGTTCTCGAGGAACTGGAGCGGCTGGTTCCGAACTTCTATCGCGATGCCGATGTCCAGCGGGTTCCAGCCGAGTTTCTCCCAATCCAAGAGGGCCAGTATCTCGCGGCGGCGCGGCTCGAACTCGCAGATGACAACTATTTCAAACCGATCAAACACTTCGAGATCGACCCCGAGGAGTTCGAGACTGACCCGTACGGTGCCATCATCCCCGAAATGATCGGGCGACGTGAGGGCGGCGACAACGTTTCGACGATGGTGCAAGTGCTGATTCGCCCGGCGTGGTCGAACCACCCCCGCGACCGCAAGAACTGGTACCACGGCGTCGACAAGACCGCTGAGCGACTCAAGAAGGGCGAGGTGGGCTGGCGACCCAGTGCCGCCCTCGAAGGCTTCGCCACGGCGCTCACCGGTGGTAACGGCGAGGAAATCGAGCACACGAAGCAGCGACCGACGACGAGCGCGCAGAAACAGGCTGCCGACGTAGTGGGCAACCAGCGCGGCGAGAAGGGCTACCACCTGAACGTTCGTGTCATCGCCGTCGCCAACAGTCCCGAGGAGGCCGAAGAGCGTGTGCAGGATACTGCCGGGATGTACCGCCGATTCTATACCAGCACCTACGAGCAGGGCTTCGAGCCGATCTGGGCGGGTCCTGACGGCGCGACGACGCTCGTCCGTCGTATGGCTCGGCGCGAATGGGTCGACCGGGAGATGATACTCTCGGCGAGCGCTCTCGCCGGTGTTTGCCATGTGCCGACGACGCTCGCAACGCCCGAGATCGACTACTCGCGGACGAGTGGTTCGGGCAGCACACCGAGTGAAGCGCCCGCGTTCGAGTCATTCCAAGAAGCGGAGGGCGAAGAGAGCAAATGAGCGATGCCGAACAGTCTTCGGAGGATGTGAGCGAGAGCGAGGACTGGCGGTATGCAGTGACGCCGGCGGGCGAGGACGAGCAGCGCCAGTTCACTCGGCGAGAGATGAAGATGATAGCCGAGAACGGCAACATCTACGCCGGTTCGCGAGCGCGAGCGATGGTCGAATACGCCGAAGAAGTACCCGACCAGCCCCGGTGGATCGGCGCGACCGAGCGCGACAACAAAGACGTCTCGTTGCCGTACGACCTGCTCTTTCGGCACATCTTCATCGGCGGACTGACTGGGATGGGCAAATCAACGCTGGAGAAAAACATCGTCCAGCAGCATATCTACGCCGGGAAAGGCGTCTGCTATATCGATCCGAAAGGCGATGACGTGCTCGACATCCTCATGTCGATTCCCGAAGAGCGCTGGGACGATGTGATCTTCATCTCGCCCGGCAGCGATGCCTTTCGCAAACAGGTCGGGTTCAATCTGCTGGAGACGCATACCGAGCCCGGAGACCCCGGATTCGATGGCGAGGTAGAGGGTATCGTCAATGACCTCAAAGCGCTACTCGCCGCTGATGATTACTGGGGCCCACGGATGGATGGGATCGCCTCGAATATGCTGCGCGGGATGATCCGCCACGAATTCGACTTTACGCTCGCCGATATGTTTGGTGCGCTGCTCGACGAAGAATCCCGTGCGGAGTACGCGAACCTGATCCAGGCCAGCGACGAAGACCTCTCGTTCATTCAGGGATACACCAACAAGATTGCCGAACTGGACGACATCGACCTCGACGCGATTCGCCGCCGCTTGAAGGACTGGGTCGAGGAGCCGACCATGCGTCAGATCGTCGCCCAGCGCGATGCGAAGACATCCATCCCGCAGGCCGTCGAGGACGAGAAGATCATTCTCGTGAATAACAACCTCCCCGACGAGCCGAAGGAGGCGGTCGCGACGGCCATCCTGCGGCAAATATGGACTGCCGTGGACTCGCGGCCTTCTCAGCGCGACCAGCTGATGCAGGACATGGCCGAAGCCGACGACGGTGGGGTGGGCGAGTTCGACGAGGAGGCCGTCGACGAGGCCGTGCGAGAGCACGAGAAAGCCGGCGGGTCGCTCGATGCGGATTACACGCCCTACTTCCTGGTTATCGACGAGGCCCACGACGTACTCAGCGAGGGGAGCAAGGTCGAGAAGATGCTCGCGAAGGCACGCTCGAAGCGACTTGGTCTGACTATTGCCAGTCAGCAACTACGCCAGTTGGATCAAGACGCACAAGATGCGATTCTCGGCAACTGTAACTCGCTCGTCGTCTACGACCCCGGTCATCCGGACGAGGCGCAACTGCTCTCGCGACGATTCGGCGAGAAAGACGATCAAGACCTACTCGAAACTGACCAGTTTCATGCTTGGATGCGGACGGCCACCGGGCCGGGCAAGCGTTCGCGGCCATTTTTAGCCGAGGCGTTCCCGCCGTACCCGCCGCTCCACGACATCAAGGACGCCTACCGGCTCATCGTCAGCTCTCTCGATGAGTACGGGACAGTCCCGCCAACGAGCGAGGAAGTACAGGACAAGATGCACTTCTCGACGGCCGGAAGCGTCGAGGAGCAAGTTGAGGAGAGTCAGGAGATCGACGACCAGCAGGCCGCACAGGTTGCGAAAGCCGCCTACGACGAATGGATTCGCCGGGACGATCAAAGAAGGCAAAACGAACAAAGCGGGCAAAACCAGGAAAAACAGCAAGGAGAGGAAAGCGAACGCTGGGTTCCGGTTGAGAAGCCGACGACGCGCAAGCGGGTGGACCACTACCTCCCAACCGTTGACGTCAGCCACGTCAGCCTGCTCTGGCACGTCATCGATCACGTGCCCGACGACCTGCTCGAAGTTCGCGAGCGCGACGGTGAGATGTTCATGCGCTGCACCGAGCGTGGTAAGAACAAGATTTTCGAGACAGGTTCGGCGGGCAGTGCCGGCGGTGGGAAGCATCGCACGCTACTGAAAGACGGTTACGCGCCGCTGCTTCGGACGGGCATGGTCGTTTCGCTGCCGACGCAGGGCGACGGTGATATGCCCGACGGCGTGGCCGATCTCTCGGACGTAGCGATGCTCGATTTCGACATCGGTGAGAGCACCCACCGCGACGTCCGCAATGTCAGCCAGCAGTTCGAGCACCAGTACCCGCTGCTGGAGCGGTTCGCCATCCCGAGGGGCGCGAATCCGGTCATCATGCGACGCACCGAAGGCCCGGCGATCGCCATCGAAGCCGAGAGCAGTACGGGTGACTCAAAGCCCGCGCAGTCACTCTTCAATCTCGCACAGGCGTACAACAAGGGCCAGCGCTGTCTCTACACCGCCCGCGAGAGAGTCGCCGAAACGCTCTGGCAGACGCTCACTGAGAACGGCTACTACTCACATAGCTGGAGTGGTGAGTACGAGCGCTGCTACAACGGTGGCGAACTCATGGTCAACGGCCAGATGATGCTTCGGCCAAAGGGTGCTCGCCAGACAGTATGGCTCTACGACGACGAGAATGAAGAGTACCTGCTTCGAGATAGTGACGGGGAGGAGCATGCCCGTTTCGAGAGCGCAGAGGAGGTGTTTGAGAACCCGCAGAAGTACCCTGCAACGAGTGGAGTCGTACCCGATGACCAACGTGACAAGTACGTACCCGTGTACCGACCGTTCATCCCCGAGCATCACTTCGACGGCGGGGTCTCCGAGAGTGCATGGGACATCATAGTGGTCCCCGAGGGCGCGGACCGACCCAAGGATCTGCGCCTCTATTGTGGTCCCGACCGCGAGCAGGTATCGATTACGGAGGTTCTTGGGGAGGAGCAGTCTGTATCTGTGAGCATCCACGGGGACAGAAGCAGCGCTGAGAACGCGGACGCCGGCACCGATCGAGCCGACGTCAATGCTGCGAACGAGAAAACACTGGCCGAAGATGGTGAATTGTCCAATGAGCAGCGAGAGCAGATGAAAGGAGAATTTGGGAGCCTGAGCGAGTTACTGGAATCTGGTGAATAGAGTTCCAGAATTGTCTTGCTGTACCTCAATTCTCACATTTGGAGGGTCGCCTTCCTCGGCACCTCTTCTGGTTTCGTCCCACAGATCTACCAGCACCTCCTTAAGAAAATTCTTTCCTACAGCATGATACGCAGCAGCGAGCGCTGCTCCAAAACTGAAGGGTTCACGAACAGACTTTGTGTCTTCACCACGAGAAGGGTCGGGCACAGTGGACGATTGGAGAATGTCAAGGATGTCTGAGACGTCTCTATTGGATTGCTGCTCTTCCCATGCCCGGCCCAATTGTGTAAGGACCTTATCAGTGTAGATGCGTTCCAATGCAACGTGGCAGTTAGCACAGAGCGTGACTAAATTCTCGCTGTGATCAGACCCTTCGTACCGGCGAGGGATGATGTGATGGCGCTGAAGAACGATGGAATTCTCCTCTCCACAGATGAAGCAACTCTCGTCATTCTTGTTGCTCATCGGTCACCTCCTGTGCCAGAATGGATATCTTCAACTATCGAACCTTCGAGCCGTTTATCGAGCAGATGAATCAACTCTACAATCTGATTGCGTTGGTTTTCTACTTGTTCTGATAACTCCTCTACCCGCTGATGCAGCTCGTCTATTTCTTCCGCCGAAGGGATAGTGCGAGCAGTCGGGCGGTCCAAAAACTCCATCCCCCGTTCCGTAGCATCATACACTTTGGGTGGAATAGAACCATTACCCTCTCCTTCGCCGACGATTTCGATGAGATTCCAGTCTCGAAGCGCTTCCATATGATAATGCATACTTCCTGACGGGACGCCGACTTCCCGACGCAACTCACCTGTCTCGATACCGCCATCACTCCGGGCGATCACCGCAAGCAGCTCTCCCCGATCACGGCTCATTTTCTCGCTGATAGATTCGAACGAAACCCTGTCTGTATTAGGTGAAGTAGGTGCCATCTCGTCTATAGCTATAAGATTATCCGACTAATATTTAGCGGGTTAATATCTGGCTATCATTGTACTGCCGAAGCGTATAGCTGTCAAAGAAGGGGGTGTCGGGTGTGTCGTGATGGTGAACATAGGGGGTGAGCGGAGGCGGAGAGTATTAGCGGGCCAAGAGGCCAAAGGGAGCCTGGAGAGCATGGCTGTCTTTCCGAGCCAGCACAGGCAAAGATCGGCAAGTGAGGAAGGAAAGCATGGTCCGAAAAACTGTATAAGCTATCTGAGGGATAAAAGCGAATCGAGCGCGTGGATCAGTGGCCGTCTTCTATCTCATCGACTCTCTCAACGAGGTCAACGATCTCCTCATAGTCGAGATCAACTGCTGTGTCGACGCCGACCATGAGCACGATAGGATACAGGTAGCGATTCTTCCCGAGCTTCTCACCGCTTTCTTGTTGGTAGGTGAGATTGACCGACTGGCAGGCCAGATCTATCTCATTTCCGAGGGATTGAGGCAGGTACATGAACAGGCTACTGCCGCGATCTTTGACGGCGACAGAGCGGGAGTCAGTGGCGCTCTCAGTAGAGGAAGAATCAGCGGAGTCAACAGTGGGATGACCGCTGGCATCAGCATCAGTAGCCGACTGGGAGCCCTCCGTGCTCTCTCCTGTGTCATCCGATGGTGAAGCGCTCTCAGGATCCGACTGTGAGTCTGATTTTGATTCTGGTTCCGACTCCGATTCTGGTTCTGACTTACTGCGTTCACGCGAGGCGAGGCGGCTCATGGAGTCACTACGACCATCAGCCATCAGTGGGTCACCTCAGTGGGGGGTTCAGCCTCAGCGAATCCGAATGTGTCATCCAGGGTAGTAGCAATCTTCTCGAACTCAGCGGCCATGTCGCACTCCTCATCGTGGGTGAAAATGGAGCCACGGCCGTCCGTGATAGCGCGCTGGAGGACGACGCGCTTTCTAACCTGCCAGATCTCCCAGAGCGAACCGAAGTTCTCCTGAAAGAGTTCTACGTACTCATCCGCGTCAGCGTTGTTCTCGATCCGGTTGGCAACCAGACCGAGCTTCCGAATCTCGGTTTCATGCCACTGCTCAAGCTCATCCACCTGATCGAAGAGTAGGTCGAGACCCTGCACGCTCAGCTCCTCTGGATACGTGGGAATGATGACGTTCTGTGTGGCGAGCAGCGCGTTGTCCGTGAGGACGTCCAGCGACGGTGGGCAGTCCACGACGATGTAGTCATAGCTTGTCTCGAGCTCACCGAATGCGAGTTCCAGGCGGTCTTCTGCCCGGGGCTCCCCGGAGAGCTTAGACGCTGTATCGAAGGTCATCCGACGGTGCGAACGGGCGACATCGAACTCTGGGTGCTCCTTGACTACCTCACTAACCTGACTGATCGACTCCCGATCGAGGAGCGCCTCATGGAGCGTCACATCGAGGTCCATATCGTTGTAGTACTCCGAGTAGCCGAGGCCACGAGTGATAGTTCCCTGCGGGTCCAAATCGAATACCAACACATCGCGATCTCGCTGAGCGAGAGCGCCCGCGATGTGGATCGAACACGTGGTCTTGCCAACACCGCCTTTCCGATTGCTCAAACAGAGCGTCGCTGTCTTGTCTACCATGTAGCGATTGTACCTCCAGGACCTACTGTCTCGCAAAGGCCTCTTAGTGATTTTGGATAGCAAAGTTAGCAAAACTGGCACAGCTCGAAAAAGGGGGCAAAGAAAGCAAAAGGGGCAAAGCGGGCAAAACGTCTAACTACTGATTTCCTGTGGGCAGTAGCACGCTGGAGAGTGACGATACCGGCATTTTGATGCCATCAAGGGGTGAAGTCCATCCGTGGCTTCCACTATTGTCAAATCGGCAGTAAAAGAAGAATTGAGCGAGATGAACGTATCGAACGATTTCTACGACGCACTCGACGAGGACGTGAGTGAGCTACTCGAAAAGGCGACCCAGCGAGCCGACGCGAACGATCGGAAGACGGTGCAGGCGCGCGATCTGTAAGGACTGCCGCCGCCAGTGACGGCGGCGAACCGGGCCAGAGAACAGCGGGTACTATTTTCGAATGACACGATGGCCGGACTGCCAGAGCAGTAGCCAGTGGTAGCCGGTGGGATGACAGCGGGTGTAGGGAAAGATGGAGAGAGCTCCGTACAAGCGGAAGATCATGGAAAGAGTAGAGATTGAGGTCTTATCACGGAATCGAGAGTGAGCGAGAGGGAAAAGTAGAGGCGACCCTGGAAAATCGATAGTAGTGGGCTGACAATTGAGTCCTCCACTAGAGGGGCATAACGTTCGTCGCGGCTGTCGTCGGTGGACTCGGGATCGGACGGCTGGGGTTGACCGAGCACGTCAAGGAGGTCCGCATCACTGACGATGCTAATCAAGCCGTCGCAGCGGACAGTGGGACGGTCGATTGCTGTGCTAGAGGAACGGCGCCGACCGAACAGACCTACAGACAGCACATCGAGAGTGCCGCACGTGATACATGGTCGTTCTTCGTCGATACTCTTCCATATCTGATTCTCGGAATGGTAATTGGAGCACTGATTCATGGCGTCGTTCTAGTCGACGTGCTTTAGACCGTCCTCGGGCCTGAGAACCCCCTTAGCCGTGCCACTGGCAGCACTCGCTGGTGCGCCGGTCTACGTCAGTCGCAGCGGAATGCTGCCCACCGCCGCCTCCCTCAGCGAACAGGGGATCGCTATCGGGACTGTTCTCGCGTTCGTCGTTGGCGGAGCTGGTGTCAGCATCCCGAATTTGATTCTGCTGAACAAACCCTTCAAGCGGCGGCTGTTGGTCGTTTACGCTACCACTGTTGTCGCAATCGGTGTCACCGTTGGTGTCGTGTTCAATGTCTTCATTGTCTAAGTTACCCTGCTGGCCAACCATCCATCTTCACTTCTCATACACCGTGGCAACACAGATTTCGCCGCCCTGATGATCCCGATTATGAACTTCCGGTATCGTCTTTGTATCTGTAGCAGCTCGTTCGGTGTTATTCGAGGGCGGCGACTGCGTTGATGGTGACTGCGGCACCACCGAGTAGTTCGTAGGCTCCGACAGTCGTGCGCGCCGGGTACGTGTCCTCGAAATATCGTTCGTAAGTCTCGTTGACCGATTCGTAGGCGTCCATGTCGGTAAGATAAAGCGTGATCTGAAGCACGTCATCCAGTTCCTGCCCGCGCTGATTTAGCTGAGTTTCGAGGTTCTGTAAGGCGAGTTCGAGCTGCTGGGCAGGCGATTCGTCGCTTTCAACCTGGCCTTCGTGTTCGGGAAGTTGCCCCTCAATGAAACGAAGGTCCGAGTCACCGGTCTTCTTTCCGAATGCACCTGTGAAGTTCACTCCATCACGCTGTTTTCGGCTGGTATCGCTTGCCCGGTTGGGCACCGATCTGCTGACTTGCTTTGACTCCATATTTGGTTTAGTTTCTTCTCAAGTAAATCCCTTCTGCCCATTTCCTATGATCGATCTACGCATTGCATCAGAAGTGATATGGCGATACTGGTAGCTACCATCGGAACAATTAATTGAGCTAGGACTGAATTGTCTTTCATGGCACAAGCGACTGAGCGACTTCAGCGATATCTCGAAGATGAACTCGGAGAATGTCGGAATGAAGACGTTGAGCGACGACTTGACGAACTCGGGACGCTTGAAGGAGCACTCGGACCGACGCAGGTCAACGCTGAACTCGATGTCCTTGCCGCACTCGCTAATGAGACGCGCTATACGCTCGCTCGCGTGCTTGTGGCTGCTGGTGAGGAACTTTGTGTTTGTGAGCTTCAGGCCGTTGTCGACGTGAGCGAGAGCGGGCTCAGTCACGCACTCTCGGCGCTCGTCGACGCGGGACTCGTGACCGGGCGCAAGGACGGTCGCTGGAAGAAGTACCAAGCCACTAACCGTGCCATTACCCTCGTGACTGTTCTTGACGGGAGCGTGAACGGTGAGTAGCGTCGAGCACGACCACGGCCCGAACTGCTCGTGTCCGCAGTGTGGCGACCCGCGCTCAATGGATTTCCTCGACAAGTATCTCACCGTCTGGATCTTC
This sequence comes from Halococcus salsus, assembly GCF_009900715.1. NCBI lineage: Archaea > Methanobacteriati > Methanobacteriota > Halobacteria > Halobacteriales > Halococcaceae > Halococcus > Halococcus salsus. Next base: position 8,573 of record NZ_JAAAJC010000015.1, on the reverse strand, counting down.
GGCGCGATGGCCGTTGGCGTAGGATTGGGCTACATTGCCCCATCGGTGACCCAACCGATTCAGAACTTCCACCTCGTGGAGATCGGTCTTGTAGTCATGATGTACCCGCCGCTAGCGAAAGCGGACTACTCGCAGCTCCGGACGGTGTTCAGCAACTGGCGCGTCCTCGGGCTGAGCCTCATCCAGAACTGGCTCATCGGCCCGACACTGATGTTTGCGCTAGCGGTCGTATTCTTCAGCGGACTCGTCCCCGGTCTGCCAGCCCGCCCTGAGTTCTTCCTCGGACTCGTCTTCATCGGGATGGCCCGGTGTATCGCGATGGTGCTCGTTTGGAACGAACTCGCCGAGGGCTCGCCCGAATACGTCACCGGGTTAGTTGCGTTCAACAGCCTCTTCCAGATCGTCACCTACGGCGTCTACGTCTGGTTCTTTGGGTTGTTCCTGCCCCCGCTGCTGGGAATGGAATCGCTCGTCGCGGGCATCACGACCTTCGACATCACGCCGATGCAGGTGTTCCAAGCCATTGTGGTCTTCCTTGGGATTCCGTTTGTGGGCGGCTTTCTGACCCGGTATATCGGTACGCATGTCAAGAGTGAGGAATGGTACGAGGAGGAGTTCGTGCCGAAGATCGATCCACTGACGCTGGTTGCGTTGCTGTTCACCGTCATCGTGATGTTCGCCACGCAGGGCGAGAACATCGTCTCGGCACCCGCTGACGTCCTCTTGATCGCCGTGCCGCTAACGATCTACTTCGTGGTGATGTTCTTCGTGAGCTTCGGCATGGGGAAGGGAATCGGTGCGGACTACTCGACGACGACCGCAATCGGATTTACAGCGGCCTCGAACAATTTCGAGCTTGCCATCGCGGTCGCGGTTGCGGTGTTCGGTGTTGGCTCCGGCGTCGCCTTCACGACCGTCGTCGGCCCGCTTATCGAGGTGCCCGTCTTGCTCGCACTGGTCCACGTTGCGCTCTATTTCCAGCGTAAGCTCGACTGGAGTGGGACCGGGACTGGTAGCCTTGACACATCACCGTCCGAGGCGACCACTGACGACTAACCACCACACGACCCAAAACCAATGTCCACAACTGATACAGCAGATCCGATTCGGCTCGCGTTCATGTGCGTCCAGAACGCTGGCCGCTCGCAGATGGCGACCGCATTCGCCGAGCGCGAACGCGACCGCCGAGGCCTTGAGGACGCCGTCGAAATTCTCACTGGAGGTACCCACCCAGCGGACCACGTTCACGAGGAGGTCATCGAAGTCATGCGCGAGGAAGGAATTGACCTCTCGGAGCGGATGCCGCGCGAAATCACGAGCGAGGAACTTCGTTCCTGTGAGTACGTGGCGACGATGGGTTGTTCGACGCTCGATGTTGATGAGGATGATTCAACGGTTGACATCCGTGACTGGAACCTTCTCGATCCTCATGGCGAGGACATCGATACGGTACGCTCGATTCGAGACGACATTTACCAGCATGTGGTGGATCTGTTCGATGAGCTCAGCGACGACTCACAACTGAGCACCACCGCGAACTGAGATAGCCGACGATTTCCCGTAGGAGGGCTTTCAAAACTGTAGGTTGGACCCTGCTGTCTTCCGCTAGGTAATCGCATCCATCGTTGGGTGATTCGTGTCGGGGACCGGGTTTGTCCCCTACAGGGAGAATAAGTTCGTTCCGCTGCTTATGCAACGAGCAACTTCCGCGGTCGCTCTTAGAATTCTTGCCTATCTCACAAAATTTCACTCTCTCAACTGAAGTCTAAGAGAGGAATTTTGCCTGTTGAGAATGAATAGGAGAACTACAAACAGACAAATTTCATATATTCTTCTGCATGAAGCCGCAGTAGCAACAACCTCTCGTTAATTTCGGTACTCCCAAACAGCTTCTCTGAAGTTACGAATATCACGCTCAACGCCTGATAGAGATGGATTGTCGGGTACAAAGTTGGATGTGGCTGTTCAAGTCACTGGCTCACATATCAGATTTGTTTTCTGAATTACATTCGTTCGCCGAGAACGAGCGGGAAAAGTGTCCAGTAAACGAAACCAAGCACTCAGCAATATCCTGTTATTTGGTAACAAGAGCTAAGATGTTCTCACCCTCACTAAGATATGCAGGCGTGTTGCCTGTACTACGTGCGGCCAACACGGGAGCTCCGTGCGTAGGAGTATACGCGAACCACGGGCCGGGGGACCAACCGGCCGGCCCATTTTCCAGCTAGACACTCATTAGATGATATTCCATAAATATTGACATGACTTGCCAAGGTTTTCGAGCAGCATGCGTTTCTTGATGGGGATACAGTAGAACGTACACTGTGAGAAGCCTACCGGGAGACAGCCGCTGAAGAAGAGCCTATGCTTGGAATTCGCCCTCTACCCCGTCCATGGAGACGCTTCCGGTGACTTCAGTGTAGGGGTACGGCATTCCAATTCCTTCCGCATCAAAGCGCTTCTTAACGGCCTCAGTGAATGCGGCTACTGTAGATGCGTAGCCCGTTTTGTTCGGATCGATCCAGACTCTACCTGAAAGCACTACGGCAGAATCCCCGAGACTCGTAACCGGCGCCGAGGGCTCCTGGTCTGGGAGGATGCCGTCGAGATTCTTCGCCTCCTCAACAATAGCTCCACGTGCTTGTTCAATGTCCGCGTCGTACTCGATGCCGAAATCAACCCCGACTCGGAGTTTGTCATTGCCCATCGGATTCGTCACGACGGCATTGACGAGGTCACTATTCGGTACAGTCATTTCCTCATTATCGAATGAATTGAGCTTCGTCACGCGGAGCTGGACGTCCTGAACGACGCCAGTATGACCATCCCATTCGATCCAATCGCCCGTCCGGAAAGGTTTATCTTGGATGATAAAGATCCCTGCGACGAAGTTCGCGATGAGGTCCTGAGCGGCGAAGCCCACAGCCAGAGCAAGCGCACCAGCAAGCGTCCCGAACGCTGCGAGGACGACACCCGCACCTGCGATGGTCGCAGCGAGCGCCAGCGCCACTACAGCCGTAATTCCAACGACTGTACTGATAACCAGCCCGACGATGGTCTCGTTAATGCCGCGGCTTCTCAGTCCCGTACGCAGAACTCGGACAACGAGTGCCTTCCCGACGTAGTAAATAACTACGAATGAGATGGCGAACAGAGCGACGGTGACTGCTGCACTTATTATCGCTGGTCCGTACTGATCCAACAACAACTGTGGGTCAAGCGAAAACCCCTGTTGTAGTGGTACCATATATTGCAATTACAGGCAGGCGCAAGTCATATTTATTCGTTTCTAAATCCACACTGTGTTATAGGATACCAATGTGGCCTACAGAATAGCTACATGATCTTCCCATTTATACATGAACAGCGGCTAGGTTCGCTAATATTTAACTGGTAGGCGCCTGTAGAGGAAGATGGCACCTCTCACAGAGAGTGACAGGTGTGATAAGGTGATGAAAGTGACACTAACCATGATTCCACTCCAAACGGAAGTACCGCAATACCTCCAGGAGACGATCACGAATATTGTCCCCGCTGTCTTAGGGATAATCGCTGCACTGCTCATCCTCCTTGTAGGGATAATCCTTGGTCGAGTCTTAGGTGGAGTCGCCAAGCGTGTCGTCGAGCGCATCAATCCGTCGCAGTACACGCAAGGAACTCCACTCGCGCAACCAGGAGGCGCCGAACGCGATATCGCACAGGCGTTCGGGAGCCTCGTAAAATACATTATCTACTTCTTCGCATTCATGTTGGCGCTTGCACAGGTTGATCTCCCAGTACCCGGCGATATCCTTACGGACATTACGACTGCAGGGCTTCAAATCGTAGTCGCAGCGGTCATTCTGATAGCGGGTGTTGCAGTCGGTCGGTTCGTTGGTAATATTGTCGAGGATATCGTCGACAATCTCGGTCTGGAGGTCTACGTTCTGGATACGCCGCTAGCGTCGGCTACGCGGGCGGCAGGCGGTGTCGGAGGTGCAATTGGGACGGCTGTCTCAGTGTTGATTTATTACTTCACACTGGTCGCGGCGGTCGACGCACTTCAGTTCGCAGCCCTTTCACGACCACTGAGTGCGTTCGTAGGCCAGCTCCCGCTAATTATTGCAGGTATCCTCATTCTCATCGTGGGAATCTATCTCGCGGACTTGGTCGGCGAGTTCGTCGCGAACATCAACACGAGCCGCGCGACGAATTTCGCTGGTCTGGCAGTTCAGCTGTTCGTTTACTATATTGTAGTCGTGTTTGCTCTCGATACTGCCGGCTTCGATACGTCGGTGCTGATGAACCTCTTCAACACGGTGATCGTGGCGTTCTTCGGCGCACTTGGCGTGGCACTTGCACTCGCAATTGGCATCGGTGTCGGCTGGGGGAGCAAGGACTACGTAGCCGAGAATATCGACGACTGGATGTCGAGCGCCCGCAATAGCGCATCGGACCTGGCAGAGGACTCCGACGATTCGCCGAACGACAACTTCGACTCACCGGGTTCAATCGATGATTGACTGGTCCAAGCACATGCGAACTGCCGGATAGCTTCTAAGATATACGAATATATCTTGCTGTCACATCTGTTAGATGGTTGCAATTAGGTACACCGCTTGTAGCGAGCAGATCATAGGCACTCTAAGCACTACGTTCGTGCGTTGGTGCCATGTGAGCCTGGAAATTATAGCTTGTTGCAGGAAACATTGCTACTCATACTCTGCTCTCGTGGTGGGAAGACCAATGCAAACCCCGAGCCTGGCTTTGGTAGTGTGTCTCGTTCTCGTTTCCCAGGGATTTGTAGCTCTATTCAGATGGCGTTCATTGCGAGATCTCGAACCGTGAATAGCAACATATGGTTGGTGATCAGACTACGTAATTTGTCGATCAGATGTCGACCGAGTAGGATGACACTTCTCACAAAGCCACTGTGATTTGTCTTCTGGTGAATAGTAATAGAGCGTTTTTCCTCGTGCCTTACAAGAGCTGCAGCGACTCATGTCTGCTGTACGCTATAGTTGTGCTTTATCTCCCTGGTGTTGAGAGACTCTCAGGCGCGAAGCGTGAGAATATCATCGATTAGCCCCTTCGGAGAGAAGAGTACTAATCCGTGACTGCTTGTTTTGGAGAGTCTGCACAAAATCACATATATCTGCAAGCGCTGGATAGGTGACTAAGAGAGAACCGTACAGATAGTTGGTGAATGCGTCGTCATCTTGTCGGTCCTTCACAGATCGGTACTCCTGAATATCGGTCTGACGTTTCTCCGTCAGACGTTGGCACTCCTGTTCATGCGCTTTTGCCTTCCTTTGAGCGTTTAGCAGCCTTTCGTTCGACCATTCGGAGAACGACCGCACTATCAGAAATTCTTCACAGTTACTTCCAAGTTCGGTGAGTTGCTCGTCAATGTTCTCAAGCGAGGCACGTTCGTGTTTGATCTTTCTCAGCAATCGCATGCGCTCCCGATACGCTTCTTGGGAGACCTGGAGGAGTTGGTTCTTCAGTGGAGGAACCAACCCTTTGTCCCCTTGCAGTGCAGTTGCAATTTCAGGACCGAACTCAACAGTACAATTCCGAGTGAATGACTCTCCATACTGCTCCTCATAGTGTGCAACATCCATAATCGTGTTCTGGTACAGGTCTCGAACAGTCCTCGTGGAGGTTCCCGTGTCAGTTGTTGTGGCGCCAAACGTGGTAGCAGAATGATTTCCGCAGAGGAAGTTCTTCTCAGAACTTGAAGTATCGAGCTTAGCGAGCTCTTTCGAGAACCGTGCGAGTGCATCCGTTTCTGCCTCCACCTCGTGGTACTCTTCAGATAGCTCACTGAGTCCAGCCCGAGTATGGTGGGGAACGAACTGAACGGTCACTGACTACTACTGGTAGCCATACCCCCCTGTAATTTTTGGCCAACGTATAGATGGATAATTCTTGTCTGGAAAAGAGACTGTCAAGAAGCTAACTTTTTATGGAGAGTGTCTATTTGAGCGCCCACTAGCCTATGTATGCAGGCTAAACGATAATATACTATGCAATGTAAAGCAGGCCTGCGATGGCAGACCAAAACATAGAAGCAGAAGAAAAAGCATCGAGCGGTGCACTCATGGCAGCAGGACTTTCAGTTCTTTACTCGCTCTATTTATTCTATATTCAGGGGGAGAGAAGCAAGGGGATATTTGTTGGACTCTGGGCGCCGACGATCCTCACGATAGCGAGCTACGTCGAACAGACCGACCTTACCGAGAAAGCCCAGAACGAACTCGACGCCTAAACTATCTGTTCTGCATTATCCTTTCATTCTCTGCAAATCGAGAGTCATACTCCGTAACGTGACAGCCAAAACCGTTGGTATAATCTCATCAATCGGGATTGCTCAAGACGATTGCGACAGTGTTACCATCGATTGAGAAGTCTTTCGAGAACGGTTCGCCCACCTGGCCGTTCAGCAAGCAGCACCGAGCAATCGACCTCGTCAATAACGTCAAAATACAACGAATCAGTCACAAGCCGTGAAAGCAATCCCGCTTCTGTCGCGCCAATGAGCACCAACGAATGGCCAACGGTCGCACGACAGATTGCGTCCTCAACGTCACCGGAATCGTCGACCACCAATGAGGAATCGGCGAGATCGTGGTCGACGGCCCAATTTCTGAGAAACGCCTCGCCTGCCTCTCGTTCGTCAGGACCGTCAACGACGTGGAGCAATGTAATATCTGAATCGGCAGACGAGCAAAGTGCTCGTGCAACCTCGGCGTTCAAATCGGATGGCGGTCCACCTGCGGTCGGAAGGAGAACTCGTGAAGCATCGTTACCCCGGTCCTTGAGAACGAGGACGTCACTGGAAAGCTGGCTAGTCAGTTCGTCAAGTGGACGCTCAGTGCGAGCGGCTCCCCACGGTCGGTCAGCACCCCAGCCCATCACCACGAGGTTTGCGCGGTCGCGCGCTGCAGTGTCGAAGACCTCCTCGAATGACCGGTGAGAAACGATTGTCGAGGTCTCACACGGAACGTCGTACGACCGTGCAGTCTCACGGACATGCTTCATTTGTTCGTCGGAATCAGCTATAATGCGCTCGTGCTGGTCATGGTCGTAACTCATCGATGCCTGTGGCGCCTGAACGATGTGGACGGCGTGAACAGTCGCTGGCGCGCGCTCACTGGCAAGAATGCAGGCAAGTTCGACGATCACGGATTCGGTACGTGGGTTACCGATTGGCACTAAAACTCGGTAGGAGCTGTCATCGGGTGCAGCCCCGGCGGCAGTATCGATCATGGAGACGTATGAGCGGCCGGCGATACTCCCGAGCGTCCATTCACGGAGCGAGAGTTGGCGGTCAGAACCCTCGAAGCGGGCAGATTCAAGACGGTGCTCAGTTGTCTGGAAGTAGTTGACAACGGTCACCAACACGATGCCGCCGAGAGTGTTACCGAGTAAGACTGGGATGACAAACTGAGTCAGTCCAAGAGTGAGAGCGAGATTACCTGCAAATACCAGATACAACATTTCAGTGAACGAGACGACCACGTGAAAAAGGTCACCTAACGGAATGGCGAGAAATGCTATATAGACGACCACGAGCCGCGAGATCGTATCGCGTGAGGCGTAGACGACCCAGACGACGCCGGCGACGATGAGACCGGCAAAGGCCCCTTTGAAAAACAGAGCTCCGAATGATGTCTCGACACCATGCTGGGCGTGGTCGATGGCCGCTTGTGTCGCCTTCGGTGAGAACACGCCACCCCACGTAAGCGCGGCCGCGCCCATAGCACCACCAGCGAAGTTGCCGGCAAGAACGATGAGCCAGTGGCGTAGTAGCGTCGGAATGCTGGCCAGTCGTTCCAAGGTCAGCGCAACGGGAGGAAGCGTGTTCTCCGTGTAGAGTTGGTAACCACCAATGATGATGTAGACAAATCCGAGAGGATACAGTAGTGCGCTCAACACTGGATTGTCGTTCGTCGCAGCCGTCATTGACGAGTAGAGCAAAAACGTGATTGTAATCGCAAAGCCGGCGGCGAGCCCGCTGAAGAAGAGCTCGCGTTTATCAGAGGTGACTTCTTCGTCGGCGGCAGCGATGATGCGCTGGAAGACTTCGTCGGCGGAGAATCGGTCACGGACGACTGCTCCGGCAGCCGGAGCACCGCTTCTGGACCGCTCAATGGCGTCTCGAACCGCTCCCGCTGGATCGGAATCGTCCGGGTCCATCATTGATGACATATGTTTGTACTGGAACTAAGCATTTGGCGTTCATTTGATGCTATCTGAAACGAGTGCAAACGCAACTGCTTAGATAGGTGCTGTCCCCTTCGATGAGTTGTCTGGTGTAACCTACTTTGAGTGCAATGGCTCGATTATTCTCGGAGTCGTCGGCCAAAATTTGACGAGTTGATGCTCCGGTACAGTGAACTCGTAAGTAGGCTCTCTCATCCCCCGTTGGTAGCTTAGTGGTGAGCGTGTCATAGAAAGCATCACGTGCAGGGTTGCAGGGCGTTGGAAGTGTGTCCAGCAAAGCCAACGCCCTGCAAAACGTAGCTTCAGTCGACGACTTCTTGAATGTCGCGGCGACCGAGACAGTACCGCTGTTTGAATACCTATCC
>NZ_JAAAJC010000014.1:18731-36933 GCF_009900715.1 Halococcus salsus | reverse complement strand
AGAGAGATACTCAAACAGCGGTACTGTCTCGGTCGCCGCGACATTCAAGAAGTCGTCGACAGAAGTGACGTTTTGCAGGGTCTGGGCGTTGTTGGACACAATTCCCACACCCTGCAACCTCGCACGTGACGCTTTCTATGACACGCTCAACTAGCTTTCTTCTATCGAACCGAGGAGGTTCTTAGTACGTCCGATATCGTGCTTCGATACTCCCAGTGCGTATCGACACACGTCTGATTGGGGTGCCATAATTGCGGTGGGAGACCAACTCTCACGACAGCTGTAATTGCTGGGAGGGATTTAAGCTGAACGAGGCTCAATCCCTACCTATGAGTGGCGAACAACCATCAGAAGAAGACCGTCCCGAAGCCGGAGCTGGGGAGGGAGAACTCACCCTCGGCCAGACGCTGTACACTGAATCCGGTGACTCAGTTGGCGTCGTTCGCGGTATCGGAGAGGGTGGGATATTCGTCACGACACGAGAGGGAAAAGCAGAATATAGTGTTGAGCACGTCCGTGCAGGACATGAGTTTGGTGAAGCCGAGCTCATGTGGCGATGCACTGAATGTGGTGAGATGGGATCTCTCAAAGAAGGACTTCCCGACCAGTGTACCGGATGCGGTGTCAGCAAAGAATCGCTCATGTATTGGACGGAAGATTAGGAGACTAGCTCAAAGCCAAAGTTAATCTCAGGGGGTTCAGTCTTTCCGTCGTCCTCTAGCCGATGGAGTTATAGCTAAGGTCGAAAGTGGAGATCTCGGGGATCTCCATGTACTTTTTGTATCGTTTTGTCTCGCCTCAACATACTTTATGATACTATCTGTTCCTAGCGATTTTCCGAATTCTTAATGGGGCATGGTGGCGATTTTCTGGCGAAGAAAATGAGCGACTCTTCTGATACCGGTGGACCCACCTGCCCTAACTGTGGGTCAGATAACGTTCAGCGGATTGAGGGTGGTGCTGTCGGTATATATCGGTGTCTCGGCTGCAATGAAGAGTTCGATGCAGATGATGATAGTGACCATGCCAAAGACGATTGAATCTCCAATACTCAAAATGAAGTCACCAGATTGTGAGTACTGCGTCCGCTACCGCAGTCAACCTATACGAGTCGGAGTTTCACCGACCACCAATAGTGCGTGAATATTCTGTCAGATTGACTCTTGATCATCGACACTCTGGCCAGGTGCACCTTCGTCTGGTCGCTCCTCACCAAGACCAGGGGGATCACGATCAGAGTAGTTCTTTCGGCCGATCGCCCCATCTCCAACTGTGTTCACAATCATTGTCTTGAGTTCTTCCTCGTCTCGATAGGTGTGATCCTCATCTTGGAGGGTACCGAGTACTTCGCGAAGGGTGGTGGTACCAGTAGGGAGATGGAGTTCAGCGTCGCCATGCTGTCTGAGAAGGTCATCGTGGTTGACTGGATAGTTTAGCGACGCCATGGAATCGCTGAATTCTCCAAATTCAATACCTTGTCGCCGATCCTTCTCAGTCATAGCATCAGACAGAGGGGGAAACCACAAAGGAGTTCGCTAGTTTGTGGTTTAGGAACGTGCTGTGTACTGACACACGATGATGGTCGTGTCATCAGGCCGTTTCATTGAATGATCTTTGCACTAGACAATAGGATCCGTGACGATAAGTGCTTAGTACTCACATCTGGTCATCTCTCTTCTCTTCCCACTCGCCGTCCCGCTCAAGATCACGCTGATTTTCGTTACGCCGCTCGCTGACTCCCGCGACTTGAATCGTGGTAAGAGAACCGCCGCCACATACCCTACACTCTTCTACAGTATCGTCATGATGGTAGCCATACACCAAGTGGCAATTGTCACATTCAATTAGCCCTCGTTCTTCGACCATGCCAAAGATCGGGCATCTATCTGGAAAGGAATTACGCCCTCCCGCTGTGTACTTCGACTCTATTGATTAGCACTTGTTTTTCCGGGCGCCTGAGTCGGCTGATCGTGGTGGTAGCGCACTCGGTTCATCAGAAACCATGCCGATAGTAGAGGTGATTTAGCGCTCCTCATATTCTGTTATCTGAGCAGCACTGCAGTTACCACAGGGTGGAAGCACGTTATCGGGACTTTCCAATTCTATTTCCCAGCCACAGTCTATACAACGATACGTTCCAGTCCCGGGTTGCTCGCCAGTATCAAATGTCATTTCCAATTCTCACTAGTTGTTCTCGAACGCTGCCAGTGTTGGCGATCTTCACCATTCACAAAGAAGCGCGTTGATCGCTTCACGAGCGCTGAGTATCTCCCTGGGTGTGCGATTATAGCGTCGCTAATAAGAGGCGAGAGGGTGCCACAGCCGTGGATACGCGTTAAACATGCATGATATGCCCACACTCTGAACATTTGACACTCTCATCTGACTCGCTGTATTCTACAGTGTTTGGACACAGATGGCAGTCTTTTTCCATACAAGGAAGACTTACTCTTCCTCAATGAAGCAAATGCCTGCTATAGCTGGCGTATCCATAGGGGTACGAGATGAGTGACAATGATATAACTCTCAAGCAGATTTGATATGCTTGCGATCGCTGATAGGGGCAGTGTCTAGTTGAGAACCTCCTCGGCGGGTGTTCGTCCATCGAGCGCTTGATTCGGTCGGTCATGGTTGTAGTGATACTTGAAGCGTCTCAGCCAGCGCCGTGCGCTGGCTGGACTCCCTCGCCAAAACGAGTGAAAGCGGTCGATTCGCATCGTCACGGTCTGGAACAGCTTCTCGATCAGATTCCGCTCGCTGTAGTCGAGGTGACCGCTCAACTCACGCCGAGCGAGAGCGGTCAGATACCCACCGGCGTCGACGAGAAACTCGGTATCTGAGACGTTATGACTAGTAGTGAGGCGGTGGAGAAACGCCGACGCGGGATCGGTCCCGCGTCGGCTGAATACCTCGATATCGAGGAGCAGCTTCGAATCAGTATCAATGGCAGCGTAGAGCCATTTCTTCTCGCCGTCGACGGTGATCTGTTTCTCGTCGACGGCGACCCGCGACGGCTCCGCCGTCGGCGGGTCAGCCTGGGTTTCTGAGAGCGTATGCGTCCAGTTCCAAATCGCGCCGTGGGAACGATCAACGCCGAGCCAGTCGAGGACAGCGACGATCTCTCGCAGCGACAGCCCCATCGAATGGAGACGCACCCCGAACACCCTGACGGGTGTCGGGGTGCGCTCATTCTCCCAAACCTCATCACAATCCACGTTCAACGTCTCTCTGAGCAGGTCCGCGAGTTTCATGGATAGTGCTCGTTACGGCCTGCTCATTCCTCAAGCCACCTCAACTAGACACTGCCGTTTTTGGGATACCATTCCTCAATCGTGCTGGCCAGAAAATTAAATACTACCTCGTGCCATTGAAGTTCATGGATCGTAGCCTCATTAGACTCGGTGCAGTCACAACTGCTCTGACAGGGGTAGCGCTCTATCTGGTGGCGAGCCCCGCAGAAGTGCTACTTGCTGGACTCGCTGGCGGAGTCGCCGTCGGGGTACGTGCCGGTCACTGGAACGACGAGGTGATCGCTGGCGGTGCCAGTGCGTTGGTCGGTGCCGGTCTCTTACTTGTAGGGTATACGCTCGTTCTCATCGCGCAAATCGCACTGAACCCATCAGATGCACTCATCACTGTCTCGATTGCTGGAGTCACCTACGGGTACGCTCTCCTGCTCATCGGGGTCGTCCCGCTCTTCTTGGAAGGGGCAGTGGGAGCCTACGTTTCTCGCTGGTTGGTCTCCCGAACGAGATTTGCACCGGATCGAGCCTAGAATCTCACCTAGCTACTTTCTCTCAAATGACACCAATCAATCTTCGTCAGCCTAGGAGTAAGACAGGATACAGTCGTACTGTTCGCTCGGCAGTCGCCCTCACAGCTGTCGTGGTCTTTCACTTACCTGGCTCCCGGTAGCGTTCGCCGAGACAGAGGACGGCGAGCAGAATCGACTCGGGCCAGCAGGGCTTCATCCATGAGATCGTGATCATCACTGAGAATGGTGATGAGCGCGGCGGGAGATACGTCACACGAGCCTCCTTCTCAAAGATCGGCGAGACGGAATCGGCTGAACCCCCTGGATGGCTTGACGAGGCACGACAGCAGACTCAGCCACGGACCACGAACGGAGCGACCGCCAGTACGACACACCTCACATCGAGTGACCCTCCGACGAGCGCAGCGACCGAGAGCGCCAACACGACGACCGACGGACTCGTCGAAACCACCACGGCGTAGATCAGCGATCCCCCGACGACCGCATCCTCGGTGTCCTGCGTGGATCGGTCGATCGGCCAGACCGTACGCTTCTCAGTCGTCACACCACTGTCGCCAGTGGAGTCGTTACCGAACATTTCACTCCTCCGAGGGAGAAGAAACCTCGGCTGGCGCTGTAGCGTTCCGAAGTCCGGCCAGAAACCTAACGTTCCCCTCGAAGTGATGACGGATCGTGAGCCCCGAAACCGAATCGGAGTCGGTCGCCCGACCCCCGCTCGGGATACGAGTGGTCTGTTGGGCAAGGATCGTCCTCGTGTTCCTCGAGTTCATACTGATGTTCTGGTTGCTCGCGAACTTTGAGGCGCTCTATGTTGCGGTGTTGCTGGTAGCGATAGCCGGCGAGGTCGTGATCATGTATGGGCTCTGGACACTCCAACTGTGGGGTTGGGTACTGGCGCTGGTCTGGTATTCCATCGGCGTGGTCCAGTCCGGGGTCTCGGTGCTCTCGGGAAGCATGGGTAGCCTCATCGGGGTCATCTTTAGTCTCATCATCGTGGGATTGGTACTCACGAACTACCAGTTCTTCCGCTGACCTGCTTTATACCAGTGCAGTTCCCCTGTGTATCGACGCCAGATACCGAACGAGGATGAGCACGGTGATGACGAACATCCCACCAAAGCCGAAGCTGTAGAACGGTACGGGGGAGAAATCGAGAACTGGCACTACTATCCAGAACACACCGATAACGACAGCGATTCCGATGAGACGTCCTGCACCGCCGATCCGCCTGAACCACTCACTGACGGATCGCCCGAGGCGACTCGCACCGATGGGACCGACGATCGCCGCCCAAGCAAGAATACCGACAGCGAACCAGAGCCAGGAAATTTCTATCTCGGTTGCGGCAGTCGCGATGAGATTGATAGCGAAGAGTAGCGCCATAGCGACCTCGGCCCGCCTGGGTCGCTCGGTCAACCCCCACGCTGACCCGAACTCGGAGCCTGCCATGATGGTCGTCTCTCAGCGGTGAACTGTAAACGCTTGGACGGAACAGGGCTGAGGCGCGCGATGAATCCCGGCTCTGCCGGGAGAACGTGCGAGGGACGAACGACCACCGGAAGTGAGGAGGCTGGGGAGGACGCTCGCGAGCCTGCGAGCGAGCGGGTGGCAACACACCAAAAAGAGGGTGGAACTCCAGCGGGCTCGTTGCCTACTCCTCGGTGTCCTCCTCGCCGTCGTCGTCTTCGACCTCGCTTTCAGCGATGTCGATGCCCGCGACCTGCGCCAGCGCTTCCTTCGCACCCTGAGCGTACTGACCGAGGTCGAGGTCCTCGCCGTAGGCTTCGTGAGCCCGCTCGATGTTCGCGCTGGCTTCCGCACCAACGTCGACGTCCTCCATCGCGTCGATCCGCTCGAGCGTCTGTTCGGCAGTCTCGACGACCCACTGGTCCCGCGTGCCCTCCTCAACCGTGGTGATCGACTCGGGGGTGACCGACACGAGCATGTCGCCGTCGTCCGTCTCGTAGCTTCGCGGTTTGCCGACGATGGCGACGTACTCCGGAGCCTCGATGCCTCGGAGCGCGCCCATCGCTTCCTGCTGGTACTTCCCGGCGTAGACGAAGAACGTCCCCGTCGGGTCGACCACGCGGGCCTGCCAGTACTCCGAATCGGAGTTCTTCGAGATGTCTTCGCACTCGGTGAGCGTGCCGACGATGAGCACTCGGCTCGCCGCTTCGCCCGAGGGCAGCATCGCGAACTTCGGACTCCGCTCACTGCTCCCGGCCTGGAAGATGTGCGAGGCATCTTCGAACTCGGTCGCGAACGCACGTTTGGCTACCTGACGATTCATCGAACTGCCGTTGTTACCGTTGTCACTCTGACTCATTGGAATCACTGCACGAGGTGCTTCGTCTTCGACCCCTGCACCCCTACGGGGCTTGAAAAATTGCTGTCGCGGCCGCTCTGGGCCGACGACGACTCGAACCGAACGACCTGCGAGTGCAGGCCATTTGTCGCAACTACTGGTAATGCGATTTCTTCAATTCGACTGCTGGTTGCCGCTCTACGCTTCGAAATGCTCGGCGAAGACGTGCGCGGCATCCGCTTCGAGCGCGTCGTCCGGGCCGATCTCGCTGACCTCGTTGGCCAGATGATAGTCGCCCACGACCGGGCCAGTGACCTCGTAGTAGCGACCCAGCACCTGCTCGCGGAGCTCGTCGACGACGACGCTCTGATCGAGGGCGTCCATCGCCATGTCCGTGGCCTCGTCGACGGTCATCCCGGTCAGGGCCTCGGTGGCCTCCGCATCGAAGATGACCGACTCGATCCCCTGACCGTCATCGAAGACGGCCTTCATCCGCAGGTCGAACTCGCCGTCGACCGCCCCGTGGGCCGAGCACTCGCCGTCTTGGAGAACGCGCGTGCAGTCCTCTTCGGGGCAGCGCTTGATGAGGCCACTGCCGGGCCGGAGAGCCACGAACGCGCCCTCGGAGACGACGTCCTCGTTGGCGGCGTTGGTGTCGATCTCCGAGTCGATCGCTTCGATCCCCGTGGTTCGATTGAGCTTCACCGAGAACTGACCTTCGTACTCGTCGGTCACGACGTTGGTGAGACGGTAGGCCTGTCCCTCCTCGAGCTCGGGAAGGTCCGACTTCTCCCAGCTGATGAACTTCGTGCGACCCGACTCGTCTGCGACGAGCCCGACCTGGGACATGGAGTCCGAATTCGGCTCCCAGAGCTGGTCGACGACGACCTCGATGTCGACCCACTGCTCGGGTTCGTCGATGTCACCGACCTGGACGAGCTCGTTGCCGTCGTCCGAGGCGTAGAACGCATCCTGGTCGATGTCGTGCTCGTCGAGGAGGCTGTTGACGACGCTTCGCCGCGCCTCCTGCTCGGGAACCTGATACTCGTCGATGAGCGTGTGCATCCGTGCTTGCACATCGTCGACTTCGATTTCGACGCCCGCATTGTTTTCGAACTGGTCAACGATCGAACCACTTGCTGATTGGGCAGACATGTGAATCACTCGGAATTGACCGCGACTGCTTGGGACGAGCCTTCTGATCGACTCGAACCTTCACCCCTGTCTGGGGAATAAAAACGCTGAGGCGGTCGCTGTCGCGGATCGCGGTCGTCGGTCGAGGCACGTCACGAGGACGCTTCGGCCGAGGACCGCCACCGCGCTGCCGCCGTGCTCGTCATCGAGACGACGGGGCGACTGCCGGGGCTACGAACCCTCACCCCTATGGGGTGAACAAAATCTGCTGAGGCGGAGCGGTAACGGATCGCGGTTCGGCATCATGAGGACAGCCTGAGTTACTCCGTGGAATAGACCTCACCGTAGAGATACACGCCCCCGAAGACGGTGTAGAGGAGAGCAAACCCCGCTGCTGGCCAGTTTGGATCGTCTAAGAACAGAACTATCTGAACGACTCCTAACACGATCCAGAGACCACCGATGTACTTCTTCGTCTGTTGAGAGACCATGACTCGAATCTATCAGGGGCGGGGTAATTCATGTTCTCCCCAGGGAGAACCCTTGGAACACACCACCGTTTCCGGAGGTTCCGCTGTCCTGCCTCCGCCGCTCGCCCCGCGTTTCCGCCGTTGCCGCGCCGCCGCTAAGAGAGCCTTATGTAACGCACCGTCTTCCTGAGAAGGTTCCAATGTTACATAAGGCCGATTCGCTCGTCGCCGTGCCGCCGCTCCGCCGGCTCCCGCGAACAGCGCTCGCGCTGCGAGCGCTACCGCACCGCGCTACTGCTGGTACCGCGCTCCCGCGACCGCGCTCGGCTACCGCCACCACCACCACCACCACCGCGACACAGCGGATTTCCGCAGTCCTCCGAAGAGTAGATCAGGGAAAGAACAGGGTAGGAGTGGCTGTACCGGGAGAAGCGAAACCATCAAAGGCACCCCGACCGGAGGATCGAGTAGTCAGCAGCATCCCAATGCCAAGCGGTTCCGGGTAGGGAATTCAGTCGGGCGGACGGCAACGCTGGCCGCGAGCGGGGTGCTGGCTCGGTCGCTCTCGGCTTTCTGGCGGGTCGCAGGATCGATGAGGAGTAGGATACTGAGAGGGTCGAGAACGCCGTAGCTCGGTCGCTGTGCTGTCCGGGTCTGAGACGCCTGCTGTGACGGTGCTGGACGGGGCTGTTGGACGGCGGCGACCTGAGCGATGGCGATAGCCCCGACCTATCAGGTATCGTGCAGATACGTGCCCGAGGGGCAGACGCGGAAAATCGCATGACGGCAGAAATGATTGTGGGATTACTTATTTCGTTCTGTCATATCTGACGGAGCGTTGGCGCACGATGAATCCGGCCTCTGGCCGGAGAACGTGCGAGGGACGAGCGAACGGAGAGAGCGAGGAGGTTGGGGAGGACGCGAGCGAAGCGAGCGGGTGGCCACCACGCAACAAAAAAGGGGACACAGCGCCCGTTACTCGCCGTTTCGAAGGGGAGGCAGTTCGACCTCGACCATCCGCTGGTCCGCGCCCCACGGGGTGAGGTCCTGGTGCTCATAGCTGTTGATTCGGCTGATGGTGCGCCGCCACGCCGGGATGTTGTATTTCTTCTCGGCGAGCCGCTTCTCGCGACCTTTCCGCTCTGCCTCCTGCCGTTTCTTCGAGCCCCACGAGACGCCCGTTCGGTCGTCGGATTCGGCAGTGACGACGTTCTCGCTCTCGGCTTCACCCTCGCTCTCGGCCTCGACCGCCTCGGACTCACTCGGGGTCGCATCGAGTTCGACGCTCGGCTCGTCGTCGATGGTCCCGACGGGACCAGTCGGCGTGTCGATGCTGACACCGCCCATCGGCGAGTCGCCGTCGCCCCGCGAGCGCACCCACACCTGGGTGTCGCTCGTCGCCGCGATCGTTGTCTGCCCGCCGTAGATTCCGGGTTTCCCATCCACGATTCGCACGACATCGCCCTCGTTGAGCCGTGTATCCGTGCTTGAGTGCCGCCAGATGGTCACCTTGGCGTCCGATGATTCGTCCTCAATGACACCGACCTGCTGCTGGTTGCTCGACGCCGGCTCGAACAGCCGCGCGACGACGCCCTCGACCGTTGCCCACGAATCACCTGCCTCGACCATCGAGATGGGCGTAACCACGCTTCGGTCCTCGACCAGCTCGTCGACCAGGTCCATCACAGCGACCTCGATCTTCGACCCTTCGGCGACCATCTCAGCGAGACGCTTGGCGACCACCCGACGGGTGCGCGAGAAGCGCTCGGCCAGCCGCACCGACTGTTCGGCGATCGCCGCCATCTCCTCCTGGGTGACGTGCTCGCGAGGATCGTCGGTGAAGCCACGACTCGTGGTGCCCGACGCGGCCTCGGCTTCGACCTCCGCTCTGCACGCCTCCATCCGATCCTGGTGGACGTCCATCTGGCGCTCACGCCGCATCTCCTGCTCGTGCTCGCGGAGGTGCACATCCGGGTTGGCCCCCGCTCGGGTGGAGATTTTCTCCAGCTCGGCTTCACGGCCCTCGATCCGCTCTTGCGTGTAGAGCGACTTGTCGTCGTACTCGCTCTCGCCACCGGGACCGCCCCACGAGCCGTCAACAGCGTCGTCGGTGCCACGGTCGAGACGACCCTGCTCGGCACGCTTCTGCGCGATTTCGTCGCCAGGGACCCCGTCGATGCTCGTATCGAGTTCGACCTCGCGCTCGGCGCTGGGGTAGCGCACGACGTCTCGCTCCTCGTGCATCCGGGCCGCTCGCTCTTCGCTCGCCTCGCCGTAGATGGCACCGCTCTCGCTGCCGCTGTTGGTCTGAGTCTGTGCGTCCGACACCGTCTTGTCGCTGGAGTTGTTGGAACTCATTGCTGAATCACTGAGGGGCTAACTACCCCTCCCGTTAACTACGCGGGAGAGGCGTCGCTGTCCGTCTTTTTTGACGGAACTCACGACTGTCTCTTCAACCCTCACCCCTTGAGGGGAAACATAAATTGGGAGACAAATAGCGGTTGGCGACGTCTTGCTGTACCCCGGATAAACGACCGGGAGACCACCACTGCGGGTGCTGTGCTGTCGGTGTCGGTGCTGTGTGGACCCCTTCGCTTCCAGTGGACTGTCACGGTCTGTATCAGAGTCGCTGTCGTCTCCCGAACTGCCGTTTCAGTGCCTCAGCCGCTCCTACTATCATCTTTTATCGCCACGTCGGTCGGCTAAACGAATCGGGCGCAGCGGCTGTGGCGTGCGATGAATGGCCGGAGGCCAGAACGCGCGAGGGACGAGCGACCGCAGGGAGTGAGGAGGCTGGGGAGGCCGCGAGCGGAGCGAGCGTGTGGCAGTAGCCGAAAAAAAGAGAGCCGGCGTTACAGGCCGGCGTGGGGGCAGAAGCCGTACTTGCCTTCGGATTCCTCGCAGTATTCGCCGACCGCCTCGTACGTCGTCTCGAAGTCGGCCTCGGGGAAGTCGTCGGTGTGGTTGAGCAGGTGGACGAGGTCGCCGTCGCAGCCGTCGCGGGGGCAGCCGCCGTCCTCGACGTAGATCGTGGAGATGAGACCGAGCATCTCGCACTCGGTCGCTTCGACGGTGCCGACGCCGGGGATGGTGGCGTAGCTGACGGGCTCGGTCTGGGCGTCCTCGAGGCGGGCCTGCTGTTGTGCCGCGCAGACCACGTGGGGGTTGTGGAGTTCGCCGCAGATGTCGCACTCGTGGAGCGAGAGCGAACAGTCCGCGCAGAAGTAGCCCTCGTAGTGGATCTGCTCGGTCTTGTTGCTGGGGTCGAGCATCCGGCGGAAGTACAGCGTGTTGCCGCAACCGGGGCAGTCGCGCGTCGGTGCGGTTTCGCGGTCGTAGCTGCCGTCGGCGGCGGTGGTGAACTCGTCTGCGTTGGTGGACATCTGTATAACCCTCACCCCTCCGGGGGATACAAACCAGGAAGCGTTCGGTGCGTCGTCGATCGGCAGCGCTCTGGAGCGCCCTGGTCTCTCGCTGTCGCGGTGCTGTCCGGGCCGTGGTCGTAGCGGCGGCGCACGATGAATCCGGCCTCTGGCCGGAGAACGTGCGAGGGACGAACTCGAACGGTGCCGAGAGAGTGAGGAGGTTGGGGAGGCCGCGCCGCAGGCGCGAGTGGCCGTGGCCGAAAAAAGAGCGCTGACTACTGCTGGTTGTCTGCCTTCCGCTTGCAGTCCGGGCAGAGTGGTGCGAAGTAGGACTGTCCGCCAAGGTTGAACTCGGTGCCGCACTCCTCGCAATCGACGAGATCGAGGTTGGCGGCGAACTGTTCTTGGGACATTCCTCGTCGTCGGCGCTCTCGTGTTCGTGACATCTCTGAATCCCTCACCCCTTCCGGGGATACAAACCAGGAAGCGTTCGGTGCGTCTTCCATCGCCTCAGCTCTCTACGGCCAGTCTGTCTCCCCACCCCACGTCCTCACCGTTTTCCGATTCCGCCGATCCAGCCGTTCAGCCGCTCCTACTAAGACTTTCAATTGCCGACGTGGTGGTGTGTAAACTACGGCTTGCTGTAGGTGCAGGTGGGGTGTGGGCCGTTGGCGTTGGTGCAGTGTTCGGCGGCGGGCTGGAACTCGGCCTCGGCGTGGCTCGGAAGGTCGGCGTTGGGGTTGTGCTCGAGGGTGTAGACGAGGTCGCCGTTGCAGTCGGGGCAGGCGTTCTCGACGACGTAGATCGGTGTGGCCTCGCCGACGATCTCGCAGTCGGTGATCGGGACGGTACCGTGAGCGGGGATCTCGGCTCGGCCGCCGGTCCGTTCTCGGGCCTGTTCGATGCGGGCGAGCCGTTTCGGGCGGCAGAGGTTGTCGGGGTGGTGGAGTCCGTTGCAGTGCGAACAGCGGGTGGCTTCCAGGTTGCAGGATGGACAGCGGAAGCCGTCGCGGTCCTCGGTGGTCGGGGTGCTGTGTTCGCTGACGGTGTGGTGGTGCATCGGTTCGTCGCAGTGGGGGCAGTCGGGCGTGTCGGTAGTGATGCTCATGGGACAGGTCCCTCGCCCCTCGGGGAGGGACAAACGGTCCTCGGTGAGCGGTCGGAGCGGTGGCGCGCGAGGAATGGCCCGGAGGGCCAGGACGTGCGAGGGACGAACGACCGCAGGGAGTGAGGAGGCTGGGGAGGACGCGAGCGAAGCGAGCGGGTGGCGGTCACGCGGCAAAAAGGGGGCCGGCGCGTCAGTCTCGGTCGAAGCGGAGGTACGCGCCGCAGGCGCATTCGACGTGCGTGCCGTCCTCGACTTCGGT
Organism: Halococcus salsus; assembly: GCF_009900715.1. NCBI lineage: Archaea > Methanobacteriati > Methanobacteriota > Halobacteria > Halobacteriales > Halococcaceae > Halococcus > Halococcus salsus. The sequence goes on along the minus strand of NZ_JAAAJC010000014.1, from coordinate 24,517 downwards.
CCAGATTTCGCGTTCGATGGGGTGGCTGCACTCGAGCTGATCGACGCAGTCCCAGCGTTCGTCGGTGCCGTTGGTGGTCAGGAGCGATGCGAGCGTTCGGCGCAGTGTGGACAACATCTCTCTTACCCTCACCCCTCCGGGGGACTCATAAATTGGGTGCCCAAGGAGGGGTCGATCGACGGCGCTCGCGATGGCTGGTCGGTGCTGGTGCGGTCGTGGGTGCAGTGCGGCGGTGATAACCGCGCACGAGGAACGTGCGCGCTGTGTTCTGGGCGGTGCGGTGCTGTCCGTAGCCGTGGCGCGCGAGGAAAGGCCCGGAGGGCCTGGACGCGCGAGGGACGAGCGACCGGAGGGAGTGAGGAGGTTGGGGAGGACGCGAGCGAAGCGAGCGGGTGGTCGATACGCCACAAAAAAAGAACCACGAAGCGCACTTAGTCGTGGTTCCGGAGCGCTGGCAGGTCCAGCTCGATCATCCGCTGGTCGGCACCGAAGGCCGTCATGTCCTGGTGCTCGTAGCTGGTGATCCGACTGACGGTGCGCCGCCACGCCGGGATGTTGTATTTCTTCTCGGCGAGGCGCTTTTGCTGCCCCTTCGTCTCTGCTTCTCGGCGCTTCTCCTCGGCCCAGGACACGCCTGCCGTGTCGAAGCGCTCGTCGGTGTTCGCGACGTAGCCAGCCGTCTCGCCCGACGTGGGGTTCTCCTTGCGCTCGATGCTGTCGGCGTCCTCGGCACCCTCGAAGGAGAGCTCCACGTCGACGTCTTCGGTCTGGGGCATACGATCGCCGTGGGGGAAGAACCAGCGCTCGCGACCGGAGAGACGGTCGGCCGCCGGGCGGGGCACCGGCTTGCTCGAGATCGACGGTGAGGAGGACGGCCGATCCTGCGTCTGGCCGCCGTTCGCCCCGTGACCGAAGTTGCCGATCGAGCGCCCGTCGCCCTTCTCGACGGTCCACACGTCGGTGTCGCTCGTCGCCGCGACCGTCGGCTGGCCGTTGTAACTACCGGGCTTGCCGTCCACGATGCGGACGACGTCGCCTTCGTTCAGGCGCACGTCCTGATTGGAATTTCTCCAGATAGTGACCTTGCCGTCACCCGAGCTGTCCTCGATGACTGCAACCTGCTGTTGGTTGCTCGACGCGGGGTTGAACAGTCGTGCGACGACGCCCTCGACGGTGACCCAGGAGTTCGTCGGGTCGACCATCGAGAGCGGCGTGACGACGGTGCGCTCTTCGACCAGTTCCTCGTTCAGGTTGAGCACGGCGTCCTTGACCTCCTCGCCCTGGACGACCTTCTCGGCGAGCCGCTTGCCGGCGACCGCTCGCGTGACGCCGAACTGCTCGGCCAGCCGCGCCGCCTGCGTGTTGACCTCGGCGAGGACGTCCTGCTCGACGTGCCCACGGGGGTCGTCGACGAAGCCGCGACTCGTGGTGCCCGACGCCGCCTCGGCTTCGACCTCTGCCTTGCACTCGGTCATACGCTGCTGGTGGAGGTCCATCTGGCGGTCCCGCCGCTGCTCGGCCTCCTCGGGCCGGGGCTGCACGTCAGGGTTGGCTCCGGCGCGCTCGGAGATCTTCTCGAGCTCCGCTTCGCGGCCCTCGATCCGCTCTTGCGTGTAGAGCGTCTTGTCACCGTACTCGCTGTCACCGCCGGGGCCGCCCCACGAGCCGTCGACTGCCTCGTCCGTCCCACGGTCGAGTCGTGCCTGCTCCGCACCCCGCTGGGCCAGCTGACTACCGGAGACACCGTCGATCGTCGTGTCCACTTCGACCTCACGCTCGGCTTCGGGGTAGACGGCGTCGTACGCCTCGTGCATTCGCGCCGCTCGCTCGTCGCTCGCCTCGCCGTAGATGGCACCGCGACCGCTCTCGTTGTTGTTCTGGTTCTGTGCGTCCGACACCGTCTTACCGCTGGAGTTCTTTCGAGTCATTGTTGAGTTGACTGAGGGCTTAACCACCCCTCACGCTGCTTTTGCGTGAGAGGCGTTGCTGACCGTTGTTGTCGGTACCACCGACATCTCTTCTTAACCCTCGCCCCTCCGGGGGTTCCCATAAATTGGGATACGTATAGCGGTCAGGGTCGAACCTCATACCCCAAATAAACTACCGGGAGACAACCGTTGCCGTCCCACTCCACTTCCTCCACCACCGATTCCGTACAGCCAGAGCCTTAGCAGCCCCTACTAAGACCTAATAACGGTGCCAGTTGCTGCTAAACAAACCGTCTGTCGTACGGTAGCGGGGCTGTGCTGTCGGGGCGTTGCTGAGGTGGTGGTGCTGTCCGGAAGCGGTCGTGGTTGTGGTGCTGTCGGGGTGGTGCTGTAGTGGGTGCGTTGCTGTCGAGGTCGCGGTCGAGGTGCTGGTGTGGTCGTGGTGCTGATCGCGGTCGGGGCGCTGCTGTAGTGGGTGCGTTGCTGAGGTGGTCGCGGTGCTGAGGTGGTTGCGTTGCTGTCTGGAGGCGGTCGGGGTCGCGGTGCTGTCGGGAGGCGGTGCAGTCGCGGGGCAGTGCCGAGGTGGTAGCTGTCGCGGTGCCGGTAGTGGTGTGGTGCAGTGGTGGTACGGTGCCGGGGCAGTCGTGGAGAACGGAGCGGCGGCGCGTGAGGAATGCCGGCGAAGCCGGCAGGACGCGCGAGGGACGAGCGGAGTGCCGAAGGCACGACGCGAGGAGGCTGGGGAGGACGCGAGCGAAGCGAGCGGCGGAGCCACACAGCAAAAAACGAACCGTCGCGAGACGTCACGGTCGGTGGTAGGTGCAGGCGTCGTCGTCCTGGTGGTCGAAGTTCGAGCAGTGCTCGGCGATGGGTTCGTACTCGGCGCTGGGCTCGCCCTCGGCGAAGTCGTCGGTGCTGACGAGGTGGTAGACGAGGTCGCCGCCGCAGTCGTCTTCGGGGCAGCCGTCCTCAAGGATGAAGACGGGCGTGCCCTCGCCGATCGTCTCGAGGTCGTCGACGTCCACGGCGCCGTGTCCTGGGATCGCGGCCGTCCCGCCGAAGGCTTCCTGGGCGGCTTCGAGCCGAGCCTTCCGTTCGGCTTCGCAGATCCGGTCGGGGTGATGGAGGTCGGCGCAATGCTCGCAGTGCGTCATGCCCTTCACGCAGTTGCGGCACCACCAGCCTGCGTACTTGGTCGTCTCGTGTTCGGTTCCGTCTTCGGTGATGATTTCGTAGTCGAGGTCGTCGCCGCAGTCGGGACAGTTAGGACTCTGTGCGTCACTTCCGCCGTCGGTGCTGATGCTCATCTCTTCAAACCCTCACCCCTTCGGGGGGTACCATAAATTTGGAAACAAATAGCGGTCGTCCGTCTTCTCTCCCCATAGCCGTCTCCCCAACGTCGTCCACTCCAGCCTTCGATTCCGTACAGCCAGAGCTTCAGCAGCCCCTACTAAGACCTAATAACGGAGGTTGTTGCTGCTGAAGAAACTGTCTGTCGTACGGTAGCGGTGCTGTGCTGTCGGGGCGGTGCTGCGGTGGTCGTGGTGCTGTTCGGAAGCGGTCGTGGTTGTGGTGCTGTCGTGGTGTGGTGCTGTAGTGGGTGCGTTGCTGTCGAGGTCGCGGGTGCGGTGGTGGTGTGGTCGTGGTGCTGATCGCGGTCGGGGCGTTGCTGTGGCGGGTACGTTGCTGTCCGGAAGCGGTCGGGGTCGCGGTGCTGTTGGGAGGCGGTGCAGTCGCGGGGTGGTGCCGAGGTGGTAGCTGTCGGGGAAGCGGTCGTGGTGCCGTCGCGGTAGTGGTGGCGAGGCTGTTGTGGAGAGCGGAGCGGTGGCGCGTGAGGAATGGCCGAAGGCCAGGACGCGCGAGGGACGAGCGACTGAAAGGAGCGAGGAGGCTGGGGAGGACGCGAGCGAAGCGAGCGGGTGGTCGCCACGTAGCAAAAAACGAAGCGTCGAGACGTCAGCGATAGAAGTTACAGGAGTCGGCGTCGTATCGGTCGAAGTTCGAGCATTGCGTGTCGACGGGCGTGTACTCGGCCATCGGGGGCATCTTCTCGAGGTAGTCCTCGTTGTGCTGAAGGACGACGATACGTTCGCCGTCGCAGTTCCGGCTTTCACACTCGCCGCCCCGGAAGACTTTGCAGCCCTGCTCGTTGGTGTCGCACTCTTCGATCGGGACGTAGCCGAACCCGCGAACGAGGGCGACACCGCCGTAGTCTTCTTCGAGCAGCTGGCGTCGGTGGTCACGTTTTGCCTCGCAGATCGTGTCCGGGCTGTGGAAGCTCTCGCAGTGTTCGCAGGCGACCATGCCGTTCGCGCAGTCGGGACACCACCATCCCATGTACTCGGTCGTCTGATCCTCGGTGCCGTCTTCGGTGATGATCTCCTGATGGAGCGTGGTTTCGCAGTCGGGACAGTTGGGAAGTTGTGCGTCGTCACTACCGCCGTCGGTGCTGATGGACATCTTTTCAACCCTCACCCCTTCGGGGGTACTATAAATTTGGCAACATATAGCGGTCGTCCGGTAGCGCTCGCGATGGCCGACGGTCCTGGTCGCGGTGTCGTCGCGGCGTGCGGTGCGGTGGCAATCAACGCGCGCGAGAAACGTGCGCGATGCGTTCGGTCGCGGCGCGGTGCGGACCGACCAGGACTGAGCGAAGCGAGGGGCGCTCCCAACATTGCGGAAGCGGTTGCGGGTCGACGCGGAGTGAGCGAAGCGAGGGGCGCTCCAAAAAAATACGGATCACACTCGCGACTCAGGGAATCGTCATCGCGGTCGCCCCACTCGAGAGCAACGCGACCACCACGCAGAGGACGACCATCGTGCCGACGAAGTTGACGCCGTCGTTGTCGCGGGGGTCGAGGAGTCGGGGCAGATTGATCGAAACGGAGCGGTTGACCATCGGGAAGAGCGGGCGCACGTCGGTGCCGGTCAGGAGGTCACCCAGCGTGTGACCGAGGCCGGCGAGCGCCCCCAGCGCGAAGCCGAACTTCGCGGCGGCCAGGGGAGTGACGAGCACCCCGCCAGCATGGACGGCGATGTTCGAAGCGACCCACCAACTCGGCGCGGCGACGACGGCTCCAAGCGCGGTTGCCCCGACGGGTGAGTGGGTCCAGCCGTGGGGGATGAACCGCCAAGTAATCGTGTCCGGTGTCCGCGACATGCCGAGCACGATCGCCCCGCCAGCGATCGCGAATGGGAGGTAGTCGTTTGCGAGCCAACCCGCGAAGGGGGCATAGGCGAGCAGCGAACCGAGGGCCGCAACGAGTGTCGAAGTGGTCGGCGTTCTGGTGTGCTGTACGGCCGCCGCGAATCGTTCCGATTTACTACTTGTGCTCATGGTCAGAAAACCGAGTGTTTTGACTCGGGGTATCGTGAGCGAGGGTCGACGAGTCCTTCCCGGTCGCCGCCACAACTGACTCGTTGGTTCGAACCGTCGCGTCTCGTCTCCCTCTGCCCTCACCCCTCTCGGGGGAACAAACGATCCGAATTCGTATCGTCCTTCCAATGTATCGACTCCGTGAGAGATTGGAAGGTCGTTGGCGAAGCTACGTGTACTTCTCGCGGCACCCGAGGTATGCGCCACACTCACAGAAACGGTACTCGACTTCGTCGTCCCAGTCCAGGTACTGCTTCGACTCGGGGTGGTCGCATCGGAGCTGTTCGGAGCAACACCACTCGCCGCTTTCGGACTGCTGGTGATCGTGCTGGTCGGTACTGAAGATCGATTCGACGTGGTTGATGAGTGCGGTGATCATCGGACGAAATTCCTCACCCCTCTCGGGACAAACAAACGGGGCACTCACTCGTCGGGCTGGAAGGGCAACTACTCGGTACCGAACCCGTCTCAGAAACCCCTCA
>NZ_JAAAJC010000014.1:0-18713 GCF_009900715.1 Halococcus salsus | reverse complement strand
CACCTTCTTTCCTCACTCGTTGCGGGGTGTGTCCTGGGTCAGTTTTCATCCATCCTTCCGGTCCCCAGCTGCTATTCGAATGGTCTCGTTTTCTCTCCTGGTCCGGGGCGGTGCTGTCTACACTCCACTTTGGGTTTCCAACTACTACCTTTCTCGAGGCGGTCCTACTCAACCTCTCTTTTCGGGTGGGTGCTGTCGCTCTCATCTTGGGGGTCATGGGGTTACTTGCTTCTCTCAAATTAGCATCGATCACAAGCTATCCTCGCTCCTCCTCACCCCGGTGCGACCTGAAAGGTAGCCCTCTACCTTTCATCTCCTTGAGAGACTCTCAATGCCGCTCTCCCCCGCACCTGGAATAATGAGGCCCACCCCCCTGTCTATATTGGTCGTTTTTCGACTAACCACCCCCTCCTGAGAGGATGAGATCATGGGTAGAAGGTCTCTGAGGATGAATTTTGGATGATGAGTAAATCGCCCGACCCCGTATCATCCAAGAATCATCCCTAGACGGCTTCTGAGCAACGATACCGGACGATCAGGTTTCAGACAGAAATCATCGCGAAGTTCGAGAGCTGAATCATCCTCAGAAGGTCTCAAACCCGATTCAGAAGGGGATAGAGCGAATTCGACGGAGAGAATGGGTGAGTGTAACCCCGATTCATCCTCGAAATCGTCTCAAACGCCCGGTTACGGATGATGAGGGGGATTTACTCGAAGGTCGAAAATCAGGTCGAAATAGCCGTTTCTATCAACAATCAGATAGTGATAGAGATGCCTACTGGGAAACCAAGCCGACACCGAGATACCGAGCGGTCGAGGTGCCATCGATCTCTACTCGGTCGGTTTCGATGTCGAACTCAACCGCCTTCTTGAGTGAGCGAGAGAACTGATTTTTGCGGCGTTTCTCGAACCGATGCTCCTCGATGAACGCTTCGTAGGCAGGGTAGATGATCGTGATGGGAGTGATCGCATCCTCGTCTTGGACGAGGCACTCGTCAGCAAACGCAGCCACCCCTTCGTCCTTCCCGCCGAGTTCATCCTCGGGGGGTTCCTCGACCTCCGACTCGTCGCTCTCGGTGGCCGATTCGTCTGTATCAGAATCCCGAGTGATTCCGTCGTTCGCGGTCGGGGAAGCCGGCTCGGAATCGGTCTCGGTAGCCGGTTCGTTTAGCCCGTCCTCGGGGCTGATAGAATTGGTTTCGTTCGTGGCTTCGCTGTCTGAATCATTCCCGGCTTCGGCGTCGGTTTCGGCGGGCTCCTGGGTCGGTGGAGCGAGCGGGAAGGTATCGCCGTCACGATAGAACATGGGCTGGTCGTCGTTGTCTGGTGAGAGGATCACGATGTGGTAATCGCCGCGATCGTACTCTGGGTTGGGGAGCATTTCGTCAGGGATCGCGGGGCGTTTGATCCGCACCCACTCCTCTTCTAACTCGTCAAGTGACTCATACTCTAAGTCAGGCTGATCTTTCCGTTGGACGGTATGTTTCTCTGCGTACTCGTCATACATATCGATCGCGGGAACGTCGGTGATCCCAGCTGCATCCAAACTCGAGATGCGAGCGTGTTCGTTCCCCTCCCCATCTCGGACTACGAGGTCGCCGTCTTCGCGAGTCCATTTGGTCCGACCTTTGTCTCCAGTTACAGGTCTGATTGCTGGTACTTTGTCGTTGATTCGGAACAGATAATCGCTGACGTAGTAGTGGATTACCCCCGAATCTTCCTCGGTTTTCTTCACGGGATCAGCGAGTACATTTTCGACCCGCCGCGCCCAGTATTCATCGTCGTGTCCTGACTCGTCTACGTCGACGTCGTCCTCTCCTGGCTTCACGACGAACACTGGAGTGCCGTCCATTCGCTGAGCCTTTTTGAGATTTTCGAGCACCTTGGGAGGCTTTGTCGGGGTGGTGGTCTCGGCCTCCAAAACGAGTGTGTCATTGAGTGCCGTGTGCTCCGCAGTAGCATCCGGCATATCGCTTCCATCCTGCTCCAGAACGTTGACCGTAAAGCCCTCTCTGCCGAACTTGTGTTCGATGGCTTCGAGCATGGAATCATGTCCCTCGCCACCCGACGATTTGACGTCGCCAGTCTCGATCTGAATCGATTCTTCGCCGGCTTCGGTGAGGATCATCTGCGGGTCGGTCGCGGTCTTGTCGGGCTCGACGTCGATCAGGTCAGACCGATTTCGCGCCGTCTCGATCAGCATGGTTGGGTTGGGTGGCGCGTACTCGTCACTCGCTTCATCGAGGCTTGGGATCGAGTCATCACTTTTGGCTTTCTGTGCCGATTTGGTGTAGTAGTCGTGGACCTTTTCGAGCACATCGCTCGCGAGAACGGGGTCGTTTTCGGCCCGCGCTTCGCTTCCAGAATCGATCTGAACGGCCCCGATCGCCTTCGCGATCAACTCATCGATGTTCTCTGAGACCCCCACCACGGACTGCACCGACGGGGGCACACTGAGCTCTGAAATCTCGCGATCGTCGACCACGCCGTACTCGTTCGCGGCCCTCTCTCGGATCTCCTCGACGATCCGTTGGAACTCGTTTTCCTGCTCGGCTGTGAGAGGGTCGTCGCTCTCGGGATGGCCGGGTGGAATGTCCATCGTGCGGATGCTGAACGGTGGCGGGTGGCCCTCTCCCCAGCCGGGATCGAGCGTCTTGACCATCCACTCACCGTCGGCCATGTTCCGGAGTCGGTACTTCGCTTCCTCGGCGTCCATATCCTCGTGTGAGAAGGCTTCCGCGAGGTCTTCATCGAAGGGGACGTTCCCGGCGAGCGTGGTCCGAACGTTGTTGAGGACGTTCTTGAAGACGGTCTGATTGCCCTCGAGCTTGATCTGTTCGGGGAACTGCGTCATCATCCCGAGGCAGAGTCTGAACTCACGACCTTCCTGAAGGAACTCTCGCATCGGCTCGGAGACGACGACTTTCGCGGCCTCGTCTATCTGGAGGTTGACGAGGTAGTCGTCCGGCTTGGTACTCATGTCGTGGTTCTTGAGCGCCGTGAACAGCGTGATCATGAAGATGCCGGTCACGGTGTCGGCTGAACTGTTCCGGAGATCGCCGAGGTCGAATAGCACCTGCTTGTCGCTCTCCAGCAGCTCCTGGAAGCTGAGTTCCGGGCTGGTGTTGTTGAATATCTGGCGGAGGCGTGGGTCCTGAAACACCTCGTCCAGTCGGGATTTGACACCTTCCAGGCTGTTGAGGAACGAGTCGGGACTGTTCTCGATCCGGCGGTGAACCCGCATCTCGACCTGATCGTTGCTCGTCTTGGGGAGCTTGCCGTACTCCTCGCTGTTCGCGACGGTTTCGAGCCGGGCGATCAGCCACTCGAGATCCTTGTACGCGAAGAAATCGGTGGATTCGCGGTTGAAGCCGTGTTCGCGACCGTACTTCTTGTCGAACAGGATCTTCACGAAGTAGCGGATGAGATTCCCAGCAGTTTTCGCTTCCTCGAAGCGCTGGTGACCGAACACGACTTTCAGGATTTCGACGAACTGATCTGCGACGTCCTGTACGGCGTCCTGTCGGTCCTTCCCGCCGGCCATCGCCTGACGGATGTCGAAAAAGGAGATCCCCGGTAGCTCGTCGGGGAAGTCGAAGTAGATGATGTTCTCCTCCAGTGCTTCCTTGCCGAACTCGGCCCTGTAGGCGCGCATGTAGTCCCTGAGATAGCCACCGCCCTTCGCGTCGACAATGAACATCGGGCCGGAGGTGTTGCGTGAGAGCGCGAGCTGGTCGTTCTCGGCGGCGATACTCTTCCCGCCACCTGTCGCGGCGAAGCGGGCGTAGTGCTTCGTGAGCGACGAGACGGGAACGCCTACGGGCTCGTCCTCGGGATGGCCGTTCTGATTGAGCGCGTACCCGACTTCGAGCGCCCCACGGAGTCGATCCATCACGCCGGAGTGTGGGCGTGGGAGCGGGCTTTGAGTCTGTTGCTGGGCGCGTGTGCCCCGCGTGGCCTCGACCGAGAGGTGGTGCGTCGGTGGGACGACGATGAAGTTTGCGAGCTCCTCTGGGTCAAGAACGAAGTCGATCCGTGGCTTGCTTGGATTCCAGAAGTGGGTGTTGCTGGTGTCGACGGTGTGATTGATGAAACGCTCGAACTCCCTGTTGAGGTCCTTGTCGGCGAGATACCCCCCGCCGAGTCGCTCCCCTACGACGTTATACAGTGGCCCGTTGAACGCCTGGAACGCTGAGGTGAGCTGGTTGAGTCGGTGGTCTAATTCGCTATCCGGGCTCTGTTGATCGGGGCCTAAGACAGCAAACGCAGACATATTGACGAGGAAGGAACGGCGCTGTTGCACCTCCTCGAGCATTCGCATACGGTTTGCATCGTCACTCCCTTCGAGCGGCTCGATAGGCTCCTCTGGAGCCGGTTCGGGGGCCTGATTGTAGTAGTATTCGTCCTCGTGTTCTGGTACTGGCTGGCTGGTTTCGAAGATTCCCGTGAAGAAGCGAGTCCATTCGCTCCCACGTTGTTCGACTTGCTGGATTTCGTCTTCGCGGTCTTCTCGCGCTTTGGTCCAATTTTCCATCGGCGAGAAACGGATCTGGACGGCGAGAGGTTGCTTCGACTTCGTGAGGTACTCGATGACGGTAGTGAGTGGTGGTTCGCCCTCGTGAGCTTCTATCTCGTCGGAGCTGGCGCTCGTATAGACTTTTTCGCTGAATCGCTTGAGCGACGTCATCCAGTCGTCTGTCTGGTCTACCTTCGCTCTCCACCGGATACCAACTGGCGTGAGTTCTTTTAGTGGTGGTCGTGCGAAGACTGTATCGACGATCTTCGTCCCTGCTTCGCCGAGATAAGACGTGTTCGCTGTCCGGGGTTCGTCAGGGGTTAGATCTCCATGAGCGAGGGGGAGAGGTGCGTCCTCGGGGTATTCAGTCTGTGTGGTCCCTGCCCCATCTGTTGCGATGCCAGATCCCGACCCGTGGTCAGATTCTCGCTTTGAATCGAGGACCGCTTTCACTACTTCAGGGTCAGGATCGGCCAGAGAAGCTACGGTGGGTCGACGAAGCGTATTCAGGAGACCATCGCTCGGTACCCTATCCATTCGGTTGATACGTAGAGAGAGGCTTTCCCCGTGGAGGAATCGGCTATTCCGCTGGAACATCTCCGAATCGAGATTCGCACGCGGACGAACGTCGTATTCGATTCCGTCCTCTCCGTATCTGGGTTCGCGTTCTTCGGAAAGAACCCGCGTCATATCCATTCTATTGTCAGTGCGATAATCGTAGTAGAGCTCGTCTTGCTCGAGCTTTCGGAGGAAATCATCGCGATCGTATTCGATGGGTTCGATGAGTTTCCCGACAATATCGGTATGGACCTTCTCGACACTGAATGTCGCGGGGTAGATGGAGTCGAGCCGTTCTTTGAGGGTATCGATATGTTCGTCGTTGTCGACGTGATAGTACATCTCGACCGCTTCATCCTCCCCCATCGAAACGATATGGAAGGTGTAGTTGATCGGTTCTTTCGACCCTGAGCGAGTGGGAAGCCATTTATCGAGCTTGCTTATGGATTGGTCGTCCCAGATTGCATGGAGAGTCGCGATCGTGGATGCAACGTCTCGCCCTGAGATGTCTTCCGACGTGGGAACAACGCGGATGTGATCCCGTTTCATATCCTATGCTTGCTTGTCGTGGCCTTAAACTCTCTTGCGAGGTGGGAGTATTCAACGAAGGGGACGCACGCGAGTAACGTATAAGGACGACGGCAAATAACCAGCAAGCAACTCTTTCGCAACCAATGGGACAAAGCACTCCTCATCGAACCGAAGCGGACTCTCAACAGGCGGGGAATACCGTTTCGGTGGACGATGGTCGACCCAAGCGAGGTGGTCCTTCGTCTACCTATTTCTCACTGGATGACGACGAGGAGCTCCTCTGGGAAGCTCGTGAGAGCCCAAAAGAACTCATACCGGGGCTCTTAGTGAGCCTCCTGTTTCTCATCGGCGGTGGGGCTATCCTCAGTATAGCTTCGTTTCAAATCCTGGGTGCGGTCCCATCGAATGCTCAGTTGCCACTCTTGATCTTGGGGGCTGTGATATGCGTTGTAGGAATCGGTATTGCTGGATACACGTATTGGTCACATCGGAAGAAGTGCTATGCAGTCACGACGAAGGCCACCTATCGAAAATGGGGCGAGTACGTATCAGCCATCTCGATGGACGATATAGCAGCTGTGGACGTCGGAAGTCGCTCGCCTTTGGATAGGGTGTTTTCATCCGGTGACTTGGTGATTCATTGGGAGAAAGATGAGGCCCGATCTACAACGTACAGTTCGGTGCCCGACCCTACATCAGTACGAGAATGGATCACTGAGAATCTTCAGGTGTCGCATGAATACCCGCGATTCTGAGCCGATAGAGAGTGCGCCCTGACTATCACTTCCTTTCAGGATTTGTACTGGTCGCGGAGAGCCGCTTTGTTGAACTTCTGTTGGAGGGCTTCTTTCGCGTCCGATGTGACTCTCATGCTCCCTGATTTGTCTATGAGCTTTCGAATGTCGATGTTGTTCCGACGGAGAAAGTCGACGATCTCGGCGTGCCCGACTGTCGACATACCGGCGGTGTAACGCTCGGTGAACTTTTCGAGCGGGATGCCCGATACAGTCTCCAGTATTTCTTCGGGGTTCCAGTCTACTCCGTGTGGGGCGAGGGAATAGGCTGCTATCCCATACTCATCGAGAGGGTTGCTGACAGGCGTATATATTTCATAGAGAGCTTCGGTGGTCCCTTCATGTGGGAGGACTATCGCAGTCTGCTGACATTCTTCACAGCACAAGTTGTTGGTAATGCGATTTCTTTATTCAGCCTGCATCGTGGTCTTTTATCGATTGATTCAGGGATCTTTTAAGTTCAATCATGGCCTGATTAGCAGTTCCTCTCTGATTTCAGCTAACGATCCTCAAGCGGTTTGATCCGAATTTCACCAAAGCCATATCGAGAGTGTGATCCGATCCGCAAAAGACCATTCTTCGCGGTCTCGGCTGGGCGGTTTCCGAGGTATCTCATGACTTGACCATAGTCTACCGTTTCCAGGCTGAAAACCTTCCGTTGTTCGAGAATTTTCTCTTCGCGAAGCCGGATATCATCGTGGCTCTCTGCCCACCACCATGGAACCACGCGGTCATTCGTGCCCGGATACTCTGATCGGAGCACGAATGGAGTCACGAGTTTGATAAGATACGTCTCCGCATCCTCAAGCCGTGAGTAGTCCAGATCGTCAAGCGCTACGATTTGAGTATCTTTGAGCGAAACCACTCCATATCCATAGTTTCGCTTTCCGCCGAACTGCAGCCCTTCCAGCACGTTCTCGCCGAGCGGAAGTACCTCCGAGTCGTTGGCATGAAGGTAGGCGTGGACGTACCATTTCGTCGTCTGCTGTTGCTTATGCTGGTTCTCTCGCCGGCCCATGATGGTTTCGTGAGCAAGGGTCGGGTGGCCACCCTGGATGCGAAGGTCATGAGTGTTCAGTGCGTCTCGAGCACGGGTATCCAATAACCAGGGATGTAGCATCTCTCGCTGGAGGAAAAGATCGTCGTAGGCTTCTACTGCAGGAAGGCCACTTCCGAGGTACGGACGGGTCCCCGACTGGCTGTGTTCCTTAGGGAATTTCCCAAACTGACCGGGTACAAACACCCCATGGCTCGCCGAGAGCGCACCGTGCGTCTCGGAGTCAAGGTGCTGCCCGAGCGCATGCAAGATGGCGTTCCCTGAGACGTAGTACGGATGACCGATGTAGTCCATCTGTAGCTCCCAGAGGACTTGCTGAATCCGCGTCATCGATCGGGCCTCCACATGACGAAGTCCTCGATGTACTGGAGCGCGGTGCTCCACGACTGAATCCGGCGCAAGTTGGCATCGAGGGTCATGTCGTACTTGCTATGGTCGGTCTCCAATGGGTGCGCTGTCAGGCGGTTCCACACTGACGCCCACGACCGCCACGGACGACTTCCCAATCGAGCGGACGGCCGGCTATCACTATCCGGGGCGATTCGGAGCGCGAACCGCTCGCCGACGAAAACAGTGCGGAACGGGACGACCTCGCCCGGCGGATCAACGATGAGCCGGAGGTCAGTGAACTCGTGGTCCTCGTCATAGTTGTCGAGCAGTGCCCCCACGAGCAGTGTATGGTATTTCAGACTCGTGTAGGGATGATAGACGGACTCGTTGAACTTAGCAGCCACACCGCTTCTCAGCCACCGTTTGTGGGCTGTCTCCGCACTCTTAGCCACGAGCAGTTCACGTACGTCGTTCTCGATAGTCGCTTGTGAGAACCCTTCTGGGTCGTAGCTGCTCTCGCCAGAAAAGAGCGAGAGTCGGTAGTGATCATTGTGTGTCGGAACGGTCCGTTCTTGTTCCCCTTGTGGGCGCGAAAGCGCCGCTGCATCGCCATCCGCGCCCTCCGGAACGGTCTGGTTTACCCGAACGCCAGCGAACGTCTCTCGGGCGTCGTCGTGGCTCTCGCCAGTGAACTTGTGTGCATCGTGGCGATAGGCACGAAGCATCGCCTCGCTCATGGCTCAGCCTCTACACGTTCTGCGAGTGCCGATCGAAGTTCCGGCAGGTGCTCGTCGGCCCACTCACTGTCTTTGTCGTCCATCTTCTCCGTGGTGCCCTTGCCGCGATCGAATACCCGCCGGAGTTCACGTTCCTTGTAGAGCGGGTTCACTAATTCGCACTCGACGATGCCTCCACCGAAGTTCCGCGCACCGCCGAGCTGGTGCATGAAATCCGTCTGGTGTTCGTTGAGGTACTCGATGCCTTCAGCAAGCAGAGCGAAGAATTCCGGTTTGGTCTCTCGGAAGGAGAGATGCCATGCCCCGTCGAGGTTCGCGACAGCGTCGAGTTCTACATTCCGAAGGGGTTCGCGGCCATCTTCCGGGTTCCGGGAGACTACGTTCCGATTCAGTCGCCTGTAATGGCCTTCGGCCTGACCACGGGTGTACTCTACACTCGAACGAACAGGTGAGAACTGGATCGGACGGCGCATTACCTTACCGGGACGATTCTCGAACCCACCGAAGAGGTCGAGAATGACACAGCCACCATCGCCATCGTTGTCGAGGCAGTCGCCTTTTGGGTGATACCCGGCGTCGAGATCACGTGCGTACACGTCGTCTTTTCGAAAGTTAGCGTTCGCCTCACCAGGGTGGCAAGCGGTCCCCCCGCGCTCCTGAATGGCTTTTTCCATCCCATGGCGAAGCCAGCCGGAGAGACTGAACGCCGGGATGATACCGCCGATTTGATTTTGCGGATCGTCATCCTCATAATTGCCGTTTGAGGCGTGATGCCGGTCGGTCATGATACTATCACCGACAACCAACAGATCGGTCTGGATCCGCACGAAGACATCCTGACCAAGGTCTGCTATCCTTGGGTCCTCAACGCCCTCGGTCATCGATGCCTCTTTGCTTGGCTGCTGTTCTGGACGCTTACACAGTCTGCAAGCTGAATACGCTTCCACCGCGTTCCCTTGAGCGTCTTCTCGGTGGTGATACCCGCCGGCTCATTAGGTGCTGCTGGTTGTCGGGCGCTGCCGCTGGATTCTTGTCCGCTGATTTCGTCGTTCGACATGGTTGTCGTGCTAAGAGACAACCGGCGTCGGGTGTCCTAGCACCCGGCGCATTCCTTTCAGAGATGCGCCCAAGGAGCCGGCTTGTCTCTGCCAGTTGCTACGGTAGCAACCGGAATAAACTTTCCGGTGAGCTTCGGTAGCAAATGGGTTTATGACACGGGAAAGCGAAGTCCGTTGCGTGACTGAACGTGACGAGCGTGGGCGCTACGCTTCCGACCACACAGATGCGGATGTACTGGCTGCTGTCCGGGCTCGCGATCCCGCGGGGACAAGCGAGGTCGCTGACGAACTCGGCGTGTCACGTCAGAATGCGGATAAGCGGCTCCGGAAACTTGCTGACGCTGATTGCGTAGAGCGAAAAAAGATCGGTGCAGTGGCAATATGGTGGCTCTCCGACGAAGAAAAGTCTCCAAGCGACGTCACTCCCGAGGATAGTTTTTGGACAGCCGAGCCAGGGTCTTCGACTAACTCGACAGATGCTGAACAGGCTGACGAGAATTTGGCCGACACATTAGCGGATGAGTAGCGCGGACGAGCTGTTCATCGACACTGGACCTTTCTTCGCCTACTACAACGACCGCGACAAGCACCACCAGACAGCACGAGTCGTTTTTCAAGCGATTCGTGAAGGCGACCTACTGTACTCACCGCTCTATACGACCCAATTTGTCCTCAGCGAACTCGCCACCCTATTGCTCTACAAGATTGACCATCACACAGCTACACGCGCGCTCGGAGATATCCTCGATGCAAGAAGCTTCAACGTGATTCAAGCGGATCCGCTCGCATTCGCGAACGCTCGTCAGGAGTTCGCTCGCTACGACAACCATGAGACAACACTCGTTGACCATCTCACTGCCACGCTTGCTACCGACCGTGATGTCGACCACATCTTCACGTTCAATAGTAGTTTTCGAGCGCTTGGCTTTGACCTGATTCCTGAGGATACGGGAGAGCTGTAGCACCTGCCTCTGTGTAGGCCACGGACTAACCAATTCACTTCTTCGGCTGGTCCGATGGCGATGGGCCCGTCAGAGGAACAGGGTGATGGTCCTGAGCACAGGTCGGACACGGGGGAGTATTGACGAGTGCATCATCGCCATTGACGACGTCAGTCAGATCGACCTTCTCGAAAGCATAGGTGGTTGAACAGCGTTGGCAGACCCAGTCGTATACACCGTATTGGTCTTGTAAGTCGGGATATTGCCGTGCTAGAGTTGGAGTGAGACGTCCACCATCGCTGCTTTCGAGATAGTCGACGACCTTCTCCTTAGGATACTCCAGACGTGGGAGGAAACCCCTCGTATCGACATCTTCGAAGGGCGTCTCGTCAGCCTTGCCACAGCGATGACGATACGAGCAGACGTTACATTCCCAAGGCTGTTCTGGAGTGGCGGGCGGCAGTGTATCGTTGAGGCGGAACTGCGTGTGGTCACGCGCCCAATCCAAGACGACCTGTCGCCAGAACCAAGGGTCGAATTCAATGTGGAAGGCTTTGAGGTCGAGACTGGTGCGACTACCATAGAGGAGAACTGCATCAGTAATGCGCCGGTCATACTTCTGAGTCAAACCGTAGAGATAGCAGTGTGTCTGAGCTACGTGGTGGGGGTCCGGGCTCTCAAGCGTCTCGATGCTCCGTTTGGTCTTGCTCTCAGTGAGAAGGAGAGGCTCACTGTTACGATCAACGATAACTGGATCCGTTTCACCTTTGATCCGAATATCGCCAGCAGACGTTTTGCAGCTAAAGTCGATCCAAATAGAGTTGCGAACATATTCATCAGGACTGGTGATTTCGGCGAGATAGGGGACGATGATTTCTTCTTCGAACTTGGTTCCAATCCAGAAAATTCCCTGTGGGTCGGTGTCTTCTTCCGGGGCGTTGTGTTGCCGATAGAGCGTCTTTCGATGGCACTGAAGCAATTGACTAGGGCTATGCCGTTCGGGTGCCGGGATACGCCCTGGCCCATTGAAATAGGGCTGACCCTCTCGGATGTTTTTCGCGAATTCGCGTTCCTGATACCAGTCAGCGAAACTCATACTCCCGATCGCGTCAAGGAGTGTCTCAACAGTTGGCTGTAGTGGTTGTTCGTCACTGCCTCCTTTGTCGCTTTTCTGTACCTTCGATTCAGTGGTCATAGTGCTAGCCTAGATTCGGTGAACGTAGGCTGAGAGGGCCTCGTCCATACGTTACTTCCTCTGGAGGAAATAACATAAACCCATCGATGGTGGCATCAGATGTCCTATATCAAGGATTGCTTCCTCTGGCGGATCAAAACCACTTTATGAATATCATCGGGATTCGCACAAGCAGTGAGCGAGGACGACACGCCGGGACGCAAACCACGAGTAACTGAAAGGGAGATCCTTGAGGTATTTCGCAAGGCGGACGAACCAGTCTTGACTGCGCCCGAGGTGGCGACAGTCCTCCCGATCGGTCGACGAGCACTCCACAATCGACTCAAGCAGCTGGAGAAAAAGGGGCAACTCGTCTCGAAACAGGCTGGCCGGAGTACAGTCTGGTGGTCACCAGCCTACACATTTGTTGTATACGACGACTTAGACGAGGATTGATGCCCAGAGTTGGATATGACGGGGAACGAATCAAACTTGTTGCTCTCTTACCTTATGTAACAAAACGCGGACCTACGGAGTGATAGATTACATAAGGAAAGCAATGCTACAGGGAACGCCACTGGGAGTACCATGAAATTTCTGAGGTTCTCTTAAACGGACTCCGTGGCTCATTCCGGGAATCCGATTGGGAATGGTTTATAGATGAGATTTTGACAATCGCTACGGGATCTATCTGCGAAACCAACAGCGGTCTTCCTGAGCTACGAGCTGCTTATCGATATCGCAGACATCATTGCTCATCCAATTTAGGTCATAGTTTCTGAAAACGTCACGTACCTTCTTCGGATTCACATCGGTCACTAAACCCGTGTTCGTTCCATTGCCCACCACCTACACATTTGTTGTGGTCAATCGTGTTTACAAACCTAAACATCACTAGCTTAGAGAGATGATTGAATATCCCACGTTGAGTGAGAGGGTTCTCACCACTGGTCGTGTTGGAAACCCGAACGACTCGATCGGATGCAGCGTGGATGTACGTGTGTGGGCAGGTGTGAGACCCTGGTCGTCCAGATGAACGTACCCTCCACCGTTTCCGAAGCTATAGTTATTTGCAGCAACATAATCTCAGGGCCGACGGCGAACCGAATTCGTGGGCAGATCACGGTCCGACTATTGGATCACCCACCACCGTTTCCGAAGCTTTCGGCGAGCGGTTTCGGCAAGTCCGTTGTCGAAAATCGGTGCCACAAGGGTATCAACGCCTCTTGAGGTTTTCCTGAAGCTGGTTGCGCCCGAAGTCGGAGATTCGGAATCTTCGAGAAACACGAGCTACTCACCACTGTTTCCGAAGCTATCAAGGGCTCGGTTCCCTCCACTGCTTCCGGAGCTTTCGAAGTTGAAACAGTCGTCTCCAATCCAATATTGACGAGGTGTAAATATTAGTAGTCCGAAATTCCGGATTGTAGCCGATTGTTGTCGTTCGCGATCGATCTGATGACGTCCGCGATATCTTCGAAGCGAGACGTCGAGAGCAGCACACTGAGGACTGCTTCGAGGGGAACGTTAAGTTCGTATTCGTAGTATCGACCTGCCGAGAGCCCTTCGTTTCGTTCGTTGAGTTCGATCAGACCGAGCATATTCATATCGGAGAGATGGTCACGGACACGGCGTTCGCTGACGCCGTCCGTATCGAGACGATCACAAATCTTCACGTAGCGCTCGTAGAGATCGCGTGACCGTACCGGAATTTCGTCGAGTGCCTGGTGATACGCGAGGGCACAGAGAACAGCGTGGCCCTGAGTAGTGAGTTCCTGCATCCCCTCGTGAAGTTGGTTTTTCTCGAGTTCGTCCTGTGCTGCCCGAACGTGGTCTTCGGTGACACTATCGGACTCGTCTGCCTGAGCGAGTTCACCGGCTTCACGAAGGAGGCGAATGGCTTGACGCGCAGAGCCAGTATCCTGAGCAGCGAACGCTGCACACAGCGGTACGACATCGTCGACGAGAACATTATCGTGAAACGACTTTTCCGCTCGAGGCTGTAGGATTGACCGGAGCTGGTTCGCGTCGTACGGTGGAAAGAGGATCTCCTTTTCGGCGAGTGTATCCTTGACCTTGGGTGAGAGATTGTCCCTGAACTGGAAGTCGTTGCTGATCCCCACGATAACTGGGCGGACGTTCTCGACGTAGCTGTTCGACCGTGCTCGCGGGAGACCGTAGAGGATATCATCGGAATGGCCGATGTTGTCGATCTCGTCGAGCACGATGACGACGGTCCCCCCGAGTGAATCGAGTTCGTCGTAAAGGAGATTGAATACCCGTTGTTGAGAGTATCCAGTCGTACTGATTCGTTCCCTTCCCTGTTGGTGGCGAAGTTCGTTGACGAGCGCGACAGCGACCTGATACGACGACGAGAGGTTTTCACATCCGACCCACACGGTCGCGAGGTCGACATCGTCGTACCCAGCGGCATCGCTTTCCAGATGGGAGAGCATGAACTTGGTTGCAACCGTCTTTCCGGTACCGGTCTTTCCGTAGAGAAAGATGTTTGACGTCGGACGGTTGTCGATAATCGGCTGCAATGCACGTTGATACTTCTCGAGTTCTTCGTCGCGCTTACGAATGTTCTCGGGTTCGTAGGAATCGGCGAGTGGTTCGGCGTCGGCGAACACCTGATGATCCCGCTGGAACATTGTCATGTGAAGTGGCCACACAGAACAGGATGATAAAACCACCGCTTCCGAAGCGTCCGAAGCTCACAGGTTTATAAATAAATCCCAACCACCCTTTCCGTAGCTACGGTTGTTTATAAAACACACTCACTCCACCGTTTCCGAAGCTATGGCTACGACATGAACCCCTGCAGCTTACGGCGACCTAAGAAGGCAAAAGAACTAATACAATAACGGTCAAACCATACCCGTAGTAGAGCGATCATTCTAGCACAGGCATCGATCTAACTACTAGTTCTAATCCAGTCATATTGACATAACTACGTCATTTTCATTTTACCAGCAAATACCACTTGTTGTCTCGGACCCCTCCGCTCTCTGTCGTGGATAGCTTCGGAAACAGTGGTGTGAGGGTCCACCCGATCGTCTCCACTCGATAGCTCCGGAAACGGTGGAGGGGATTGGTCAACTCTTCTCCAAGTATTCTGAGTATTCAGTTCTGAAAGAGACCAACTCAAAAAAAACGTTGACACCCCTCCCGTCGGTCCTCACAACCAAACCGTCGAGAGCTTCGGAAATGCCGGAGGGGTGATCTAGTGTTTAGGCAGTGATTCGCTTCCGGACTCGACTCGCTGCCAACTTTGAACTCACATCGCCGTGGGGACTATAGCTTCGGAAACGGTGGAGGGGAAGCGTCCCAATAGCAGTAGTTGGTAGTGTGGAAGTTTTGTTCAGTCTTAATGTCGCAGTTCTGCGCGGAATGTACTCGTTGCACGTTTCACACTGAATAAAGAAATTGCATTACTAGCAACAGATTGTAGGTATACGTTCTAGGTACACCGCCCCACTGTGACACTACAGGTCGGTTTCCACAGCTTGACGCCACATCTTCCGAAGAGCAAGCGCTCGAAACGATTGCCACCAACAAGAACTCAACCTTGCGACTGACAAAGAGACAAACGACGATGCCGTACCTTCACGGTCGGATCAATCGAAGGTCCCGTATCCTTCTTCCCTCATCAGTTCCGCAACGCCTTCTGGGTCTTGGAACGCCCTGAGAAGCGCAAACTCTCGAGCGTCCGTCTTCGCTACTTCGTTTGTTTCCAAGCATTCCGCGAGTTCGCTCCGAAATTGGCCTTCCTTGTTCGCGACGCCGTCTCTGAGGAATATTTCGAGACGGACGTCCCGCTCGTCTCCGACGTTGTGCCGTCGTACGAAATATGGGTATTCGCTTGTGGAGTCACTCGGCGCTACCGATTCGTGTGCCGAGGAGACTGACTGATCGTTGGAATCATTCTCCGTTGATCCCACTTGTTTCGATGGCTCTTCTGCAGGTGGTTCCGAACTGGTAGATCCATGGGACCCCGATCCGGGTTCTGTTTCCGCTTCGGATGCTACCTCCTCGTCATCACTACCCTCACCACCAAAACTGAGATCCCCCGATCCGGACTTGAAGTTGCTCATATCGTCGCCTCCGAGGTGCCCTTGCTTACATCAATCGTTTGTGTATCGTAGTCGACGATATTGAGTTCCAATACGGGGTTGATCTCCTCTTTGAACGTCTTCGTTGCGATGAACTCGGCGAGTTTGTACAGTTTTCTCAGAGTTTCTATCTCTCTATCGCGTATTCGACGTTGACCCGGCTCGCTAACCATCTCTCCGTCCCGCTCGAAGGTTTTCCAGCGTTCTTCGATGACTTTGAACGCCGACCCACGCGCCTCCCACATTGCGTCCATCAGGCTCTCTCGATTACTGATAGCGACTGGAGTCGCGAACGCCTCCGTGTCCTCAAACTGTTCTTGATATTGCTGGTGAGCGTTGGTTCGTCCGACCCCCGATGGGACGATACACGATAATCCGATATCGATACCCAGTTGCTCTTTCATATTGCCGACCAGCTCGTCAAGCCCTTCTAGGCTTAGATTCCCTTTCCCTGCTGGTTTCACCGGAGCTACGAGCGTTCGTAGCGCAAAGATCGCGTTGTAGAGGAGGTCCTCCGCCCGTGCGT
Organism: Halococcus salsus; assembly: GCF_009900715.1. Lineage (NCBI taxonomy): Archaea > Methanobacteriati > Methanobacteriota > Halobacteria > Halobacteriales > Halococcaceae > Halococcus > Halococcus salsus. The sequence continues at coordinate 2,379 of NZ_JAAAJC010000014.1, read as the reverse complement.
TCGGATCGACGAGGATTGCGTCGTACTCCTCGTTTAATGACTGCTCGTTCCAGAGGAGGTTGTAGAGCAGTTCGAAGCGTGGGTACTCCTCGCGACTCATGTTCTGCATTCCCGTTTCGTAGGAGATTTTCTGCTCGAGATTTGACGTGAAATCACTGAGCATGTCGTGGCTCGGTACGATGTCGACCCCCTCCGCCGTTGTCTCGATCAAGTCCCGAAAATCGCCATCGGGCATCTCAAGAATATGCTTGACCAAGTTGTCCGCTCCCGAATCGTGCCGATGCTCTCCAACATCGAACAAACTAGTGAGATTCCCTTCTTGTGGATCCAAATCGATAACGAGCGTGTTCAGCCCCATTCGCTCTAGCGCTACGGCGATGTTGGCCGTCATTGTTGTTTTGTACGTCCCTCCCGACTCCGAGTAGACGACGGCTGTTATCATGCATTCGAAGGATCGACTCTCTATACCATAAATCTGCGTCAGACAACTGGCCCAATTGTCTGTAACTGATGTCTGTTCCAGTGAACTGTAACATCTATCTGTTTCAGTGACCATCGACATTTACCTTGGCCTCGCGTTTGGCTGAAGGAGAGGCATCACCCTAGTAGTGTTCGCGTTCCGATTTGGGGTTTTTCTCTGGATTTGACACAGACCACCCTCACGAAACACACATGAGAAACAGCTGAGACGGACGCTCTCGGTCCACGACAAGGAGAACACGATATTCATGCTATTGAACTCTATGCGTTCATACGGGCCATCGAACGAGTACAACTGATCCAGTACAGACATCTCACACGCGTAGCTATCCTTAAAAAATTATTGCATACAGTTGTTACAGATTAACGTTACAGACAGAAGTTACAGCCTATCTTTACAGATGAGTGTTATGGGTGGCTGGTACAGATTGCTATCGGTGGACACTAGTATGAATCTCTTGTGTACACCGAAAAAGCAGATTTGAGATGGGGAGATCGCTCAAGATAACGGTAAAAATCACGTTAGCAAATAGTGGCCAAGACTGTACTGGCCTGCTTACCAGTTGTTGGCAATTTGATCTCCTCATTCAGTATAGAACGTGTAACGAGTCTACTCTCCTACATATAATTTGGGCACTGATGTTGAATAAGATTTCCGTGCTACCGACTACCATTATCTATCACTAATACGAGCGTTCGCTCAAAATAAATCTCATATCGATATACCTAGTCAGAGATTTGGGAGTTGAGACTGGCCTTCTCAATGCACAGAGGCAATATCGGTTTGAGTCACTTACATCACATCACGTCTTCCTCCCATCATCACTGTCTCACTCAAGGAGGGGAACAGCATCGGTCCACAGTCGTTGGAAGTACTGCTCAAACTCGGAGACTACTTGCGAATCTTTGATCCCGATCACACCGATCCTGTCTTCACCAGATACTGGATGTAGTACATCAATCGTCGCCTCCACATTGTCCACGATATCAAACGAAAGCGCAATCTCAGGAGTCTTTCTGACAGTTATGTCTGCGGGCTGGTTTTCAATTAGATGTGGGAATCGGTCGGGGAGTACGGTAACTGCTTTTTCACTGAAGAGGAGGTCTACAGACAAATTCGTATTAGCACCCTCGAAAAAGCCTTCCACTTCAGATTGGAGTGTCTCCCACGTCGCATCCTCGTAGGGAGGCCCGACAGTTGCTTTGACAACATTCTCCGCGGTTCGCATATGCTGCTGGAGCGCTGTACTCATTTCGTCACTCCCGAGCGATCCAAGCCAGAAACTACTCTCTGTTGGTGGTGTCGGCAAAAGGTTCGAACGAACTGTTTCTGCTTTCTCGCGGTAACGATCCCACTCTTGTTTCAGTTCATACGCTCGTTCAGCCAGAAGCCTGTCGACGACGGTTTCTGGCTGTACGGCCACGTACCGATTTGGATCGCTTGACTGTCTCCAGATCAACTTGCGAGCTTCAAGGCCGTTTAGTACGTCGTAGATACGGCCTTTTGGGACTCCACTAGTATCAGAGAGTTCAGCTGCCGTCACTGCTCCTGTTACGAGAAGGGTTCGATAGGCCTTCTCCTCGTAACTTGAGAGTCCAAGCTCGCCCAATTCCGTCATGCTTTGTCATTGTGCCTCCAAACAAATTGTAAGTGTTGTTTTGTTTCAATAGTCGGCTCTGTTGAATCGCCATACTGCAGTGGATTTCACTGTTTGACGGCACGTTTGATATTATAAACGAGACACATCAGCGCGATCTCGCGAAACTCTCGATACCACTCACGCGCTCGCACGGCGAAGCCGAGCGAGCGCTTCACGGCCGAATTCACTGTTTCGGTCATCGAGCGCTGTGCGTAGAGTTCCTCGTCGATTCGGGCGTTATGCGCATGATCGTGCGGTG
>NZ_JAAAJC010000013.1:5060-39279 GCF_009900715.1 Halococcus salsus | reverse complement strand
TCGACCGCGAGAAGGTCGACGAAGCACTCGACGTGGTTTCGGTCCCCGAGTCTGCCGTCTATGACGTCTCCGAGAGCGAGTACGTCAGGAAAGCCGAAGTCGACGAGGAGCGCAAAGAGACCCGTCTTCAGGGGCTCAAAGACCGCCTAGCCGTGAGCGACGATCCCGAGGCGGAGGTCCTCCGCCAAGAGATCGAGCGGCTCGAAGCCGAAATCGACGACCTGACCGAATTCTCGCCCGGGAGTGCGTTCGCGGATAGAGCGGAGTGACCGCGATTTCTGTAGATATCGAAATTCGTGCGACCCTGTAGGTAGACACTTGACTACCGACAGGGGCTTGAGATGAGAGAAATCGTGGACAGGGAGATTCCGGTGCAACACTGATATTTTCACTTCCAGTGTGGATGGCGAATATTGACATGAAACACAATAGATCTAAAAAACGAATATGGTTATTAATCAGTCCCCGGCTGAGGACACCGAGATCTCGAACGGACGCAAAAATCTATGAGAGTCGCAATCATTGCTGATATGCATGGCAACGCCGTGGCGCTCCAAGCAGCGCTCTCTGCAATCGAGGACGAGAACCCAGATCAGATCGTTTGTCTCGGCGATGTCGTTGCAAACGGTCCACAGCCTTCCGAATCGCTTGAGATAGTTAGGGAATTAGATATTCCGGTGGTTATGGGTAACACAGATGAGGTTCTTCTCAATCCAGAACAAATCGATAACAGAGACCAAAACCCCCAACGAATCAAGGATCTTCTTCGATGGGCAGCAGAGCAATTATCAGACGATCAAATAGAGAGCATTTGTAGCTTCGAGCCAACGGTTGAGATTCAACTAAGCGATGAGCGACAGCTGTTGTGTTATCATGGAACCCCCCGCTCGCATTCTGAAGCAATTGGCGCGGAAACTCCTCAAGATGAACTTGATGAATGGTTCACCGAAACGGATGCGCAAGTACTGGTCGGTGGACACACGCATGTTCAACTGTTCCGCCGCCACAGGAACGCCATCATACTCAACGCAGGCAGCATCGGACTCGCCCGCGACCTGGATCAAGCAACGAATACGATGGTCGATCCATCTAGGACAGAATATGCACTTCTGACCGACGAAAATGGGTCTCTGGACGTGGAGTTGTGTCAAACGCACGTTGATGTCGAAATGGTTCGTGAGGCTGCCGGGAAAAGCGATATGCCACATGCGGATTGGTGGGCGCAGGGCTGGCCCGCCCCATAGCAAATCAATATCTCGTACCTAACCACCCGGTTGCACAGACCGAAAACAGCAATCCTCATTTTGCACATGGCTCGGCCAAAACCATGTGCAAGTTTCGCGCCGCGTCCGGGCCGAGACGCTCCACGAGCGCCATCCATCACGACGAAATCGCCGTTCTTTATAGGCAAACCATCCGTGAGTAAGCCGAATAGCACGCCAAATCGACCCCCATGTGCAAAATCACCTATGAGAATCAATACGAACGGCGAGAAAGACTACCGAACCGACCTCTACGAGCGCACTGCCGAACGCTTCGGCGTTGGCACCAAAAGCGGCGGAATTGATGCTGCCTGCCAGTTCTCGAACCAGATGCTTCGCAACCTCGAACACGCCGCCGAACATCCCGATATGACCGAAGACCTCGCCGAACTCCTCTCGACCACGAACGTCACCGTCGAGCATCGCCTCGTCACCGACCTCACAATCGACTGAGCATCAAATACCCAGAGCATATACTCATTCACATAGATGCCCGACATTGCAATTATTGGGGGCGGTATCGGCGGGTTGTGTACAGCTATTGGCCTTCAAACTCGCGGATTCGACCCGGTAGTGTACGAAGCTACAGATGAACTTCGGCCCGTAGGATTCGGGATCGGAATCGCCCCCAATGGAATGCAAGCGCTTGATCACCTCGATGTCGCCGATCCCGTTGTAGAGCGTGGCGTTGCTGTGGATCGAATCGAATTGCGAACCAAAGAAGGACAGCTGCTCATGCCGATGGATTTTCGCACCCCTGTAAATCAACTCGATCTCAATCATATCATGGTGGCTGTCCATCGGGCTGACCTTCAATCCGTACTCAGAAACCACCTCTCCACCGATAGATTACAACTCGGTATGGAGTGTGTGGGTATCGACGCGAAGCAGCCCGCGATTCAGTTCGCTGATGGAACCGAGAAGACACCAGACCTCGTTGTGGGTGCTGATGGCGTCAACTCCACCGTTCGGAGGAATATCTCCCCAAATAACCGACCACGATACGCTGGTGAAGTCGCCTATCGGGGCCTCGCCGATACAACGACTTCGAATGATATTGAGCAGGTAGGCGCAGAATTTTGGGGCCATGGAGTACGCCTTGGGTACTTTCCTGTCGATGGCGAACAGGTGTACTGGTTTGCCACAGTTGTGGCAGAATCTCCAGACGCTGCACCGGAGGCAACCTCCGCTGAACTCGCCAAACAGTACCGCGATTTCACTGATCCTGTCCCCGACCTCATCGCTGCTACCGATGATGAAACTATCATCCAAACTCCGCTCACGGACGTACCGCCACTCAACCACTGGACCAACGGTCGTGCTACTCTTCTCGGTGATGCTGCTCATGCCATGACCCCGAATCTCGCACAGGGAAGCGCACAGGCGATGGAAGATTCCGTCGTCCTCGCCGAATCAATAGCTACCCACGGAGCCACCCATCGTGCCTTTTCTGCCTACGAAACTCGTCGCAAAGACCGAGCAGAAGCCATACTGCGCCAGTCACGGATTCAGGGCCGGCTGGCGCAGGTGGAGTATCCGATGTTGGCGAAGATTCGGAACGCCGCATTCAGACACGTGCCTTCCTTACTATTGCAGAAACAAACAGAATCGATGGTCACAGCCGATTTCTGAGTCATTCAGTAGAGATTCGCATACACAATAGTCAGCGACCACCCTCACGGCCCCTGCGGGGCCGGAGGGCTGGCAGGATAAGGATAAGTCTCCGTATTGCACATCGGCAGTTCGAGTCTATCTGCTCGGGTTATAGAACGCCAGATCGTCGTACTTCTGGCAGATGTGTCCCGAACGCTAAGGTGTGTTCACTCGAGCCATAGAGAGACCAACTGTCGGTTTTGCACATCGATAACGGCGTCTGATGTGCAAAATGAGGATTAGCAGTGTCGCCGCATGCAACCCCGTGCAGTTGTGCTTGAAACGCCTTTGTATATCACACGAGTGTAGCTCAAACCCGCTTTTCCATCACTACGCTCGGAATCTCTGGTCCAGCCCCTCCGCCAACAGTGACACACTCTCGCTTTTGAAATCCTATCTGCTCATAAAATCCGGTTACGTTGAGTGATGCGTATGTTCTTAGTACTCCAATATCGTGGTCTTGAGCGATTTGTTGCAGCCTCTCAGCTATCGCTTGTCCAACCCCTTGTTGAAGAACGGAGGGGTCAACGAATGTCGCTGCCAATAATCCTTCATCAATATCTATACCTCCATATCCCACAGGTAGTCCATCCTGCTCAGCAATGATGTATACATGGCTATCTGCTTCTATTTTCTCTGGAGGAATCAGCAAACGGTCGTCATCGACTGCCGTCATATACTCTAACTGTTCTGAAGAGTATTCGTCCACTGCCTGTGACTGGAGTGAATCACGTTGTATTCGGTCCATGTCCTCCGAATCTGCAGAGGTTGCTTTTCGTATCTCCACCATTCTATCACTCGCTCTAGCTGAGGACTGTCGGCTAATATGAGGTTCCCCTGTCGGTAGTCCAGTGTCTATCTACAGGGCCGCACGAATTTCTCTCCGAAGAGTATCAGGCCCGGAAAGAGGAGCGGGCTGGAGCGACGCTCCACCTGCTCCACAATGCCACCGACCAGACGATCGAACGGCTCGACGTTAGCGACGAAAAAACGCACGACAGCACGCTGTTCAACACAGGCTCGTGGCTGCAGGGACGGCTCGTTCTCCTCGATCTCGCGTACTTCAAGTACCGCTGCTTCGCGTTGATCGATGAGAACGACGGCTACTTCGTGAGTCGGTTGAAGAAGAGCGCAAAACCGGTGATAACGGCGGAATTACGGGGATGGCGCGGCCGCGCCATCCCCCTGGAAGCAAGCAGATCCACGACGTCGTGGACGATCTCCATCGTGAGTACATCGACGTCAAGGTTGAAGCGGAATTCAAGCGAGGGCCGTACGATGGAACTCGGTCGCTGGATACGAAGCGGTTCCGCGTCGTCGGTGTCCGCAACGAGGACGCCGACGACTACTATCTGTACATCACGAATCTGCCCAGAGAGGAGTTCCTGCCGGCTGATCTTGCAACGCTGTACCGGTGTCGGTGGGAAGTGGAGTTGCTGTTCCGGGAGCTGAAGACGCAGTACGAACTTGACGAGTTCAGCACAAGCAACCCGGCGGTTGTTGAGATTCTGCTGTACGCAGCGTTGCTGTCACTGCTGGTAAGCCGTGATCTGCTGGATCTGATCACCGAGGAGGCTGACAATGAGATCGTGTTCCCGCCCGAGTGCTGGGCGGCGACCTTCCGGTCGCACGCCCAGCTCATCCTCCACGAACTCGGCGAACACCTCGGCTATTCGCCACCGCCGCTGTTAGAACGACTGATCGAAGATGCACAGAAAATTCACCAAGAACGATCGATCCTCCAAGAGACGCTCGCTACCGCTACACAACCGAGGTGTGAGTGCTAACTAAAGACGGATGCCCTAAACGTTCATGAACTCCATCAACAATCTCCTACAGATGAGCGACCGATCCGTTCTTGGGTAGACTAGCGGAATAGCATGCTAATGATGAGCGCGCCATGGCGAGATACAGCCGCTATGTGACGAATACGGGCTATTCAGGCTGTGGATCGCTCGTCATCTCGTGGTTCCGCTGTGCTACTGAAGAGCGTGCTTTCCTGATGTGAGACGATAAGCTATATCTCAGGAGCGTCCAGTGACCGAGAGGGTTATCGAAACGACCGATAGTTCGTGAGCACCAGGCCAACAGTAACGAAACTCAGGATAATCCCGATGAGACCACTCAGGCTCCCCGACAGCAACGATGACGCAGACTGGAATCCGCCAACCGAGTACCAGATGACTGCCAGTATCCAGCCCCATAGGGTGAGCGTCCAGAGTCCGTACGCTATCACGATCTCGCCTACTATCGCTACCAGCAATAGCACGCCATATAGACCTTCAAAGTTCGCGAACAGCACGAGCGCTAAAACGAACTCGGCGAACATGAGTAGGATTCTGGACCAGCAGACGACCTTGATACCGAGCGGTGGCCCGGCAGGTGACGACGGCTGCTCGGATTCGACACTCATGCGATCAACCTCTCTCGGCAACTCCCTAAGCACGAGTGTTATCTCTTCCGGCTTTCAGCATCTACAGATATTCCGCAACAGCTCCAGCACTCGGTTCGGGAAGTGCGGAACCGCACCACCGTACTCACCGCGCCATCGCGCGAGCTCACTCCGTTCGGTTCTGACCTGCTAGCTTCAGCGTGTAACGCCGTCGCCACTGCGGCTGCTGAAGAACCCTATCCCTCTGGATCGGCCAAACTCCGACCTCCGGGATGACCCTACTCTGCATTCTCGATGGGGACTACTCATTCACACGGTGATAATATTGCTGCCTGCCTTTCTTATCCTGAGTGATGAGCTCGCCTGCTGGAAGCTGTACAATTCGGCAGGCTGAACCGAGGTCGGCAACCGCCCCCACTGAATTCCCGAGACAGATAAGCGCTGCTGACCCCAATACCCAGAAATCCTGACTCACGACCAGTACAAGGATACTTGCCGGCGTCAGAACAACCAGCGGTGCGAGCGCGATAGCTATTGATTCACCGCGCGATTGATACTCACCGTACGTGAGCGTCGTTGGAGAGATATTAAGGAAACCGTCGTATCTGATGCTGAATTTCGAGCGGTAGCCGAACCAGCGCCCACAGAGAGCATGGAGCGCTTCATGAAGGAGAGCTAAGAGACCAAGCATTCCGAGCACCCAGACGAGATATTTGGCCCACTCATTGGGAGTTTCATGCTGAAAGACAGTATAGGCGAGGCGAACCGCTGTCTCCTCTCCTTTCAGGGCCACTACCAACAGTGGCGGACCGATAAACACCCCGAGAATCCAGCCGAGCAGCGCTACCGTGACGTACCACGGTTGCTGGTAGTCGGGGTCGTGTGGTCGATAGCCCTCGGGTGGTGCTGGCGGCCACTCCACATCCATCACCCTTCGATCGTGTAGTAGGCGTGCATTGTATATCGCTATACGGAGCCAACGAATTGTGACGACTCACCAACATACCGCTCGTGGTTGTTGGCAATGTGCTGGATTGTCGAGCGGGCGACACTGGTCCGACGGGCAAGCTCACGTTTGCTCGCACCTTTATCGAGTTCATCGAGGATAACGATAGCAGTCTCATAGTCGTCATTAGGTACTAAGAAACCCTCTGGACCGACGTCGTATCCGAATGGTGGGCGGCCATGCCATTTGCCCTGGGCACGACTCGCTGCGATTCCTTCGCGGGTGTTGTCGCGTTTGATCTCAGCTTCGAGCTCGGCGAAGGTCGCTGCGACAGTGAGGAACGCGCGGGTGTAGGGGTCGCGTTCGTCGGGCGAGAGGTCGATGCCCATATCAAGAATGTGCAGCCCGACCTCATCTGAAGTCAGGCAAATGGATTTCTAATGCACAGCGAATGACGAAATCAACTATCAGTCTGAAATACTCAACCTTCTATATGTGATGAGCCGGCCTAGCTACCCTTGGATATGTGTATTTCAGTCGTCTGGGGTCGTCTCCGGGCTAATTCCCCGACCGGTCTCGGGAACAAGCCACGTTGGTACGACTCGGGTAAGGACGACCATTCCAATCAATTCGACGAGTGTCTGTGTGATGACGACCGCCGGAGCGAGTGCGTATCCCGACGGTAGCGCGAGTGCCAGCGGCAGAATGACCAATGAGTTCCGCGTCACCGACGTAAACACGAGAGCACGGCTCTCGCCCACATCCATTCCAAAGAGTCCGCCCCCGAACCGTCCGAGTAGTGGCATTATAACGAGGAACGCGACATATACCGGGATGACAGCAGTGATCTGTCCGATTGAGTTTTGAACACGTGGGAGTTGGGACGCGATAACCACAAACAGCGTCACACTCATCATCGGGGCTGGTAACCACTCCATCGCGTCTTTCCATCGCTTTCCAGCCTCAGAACGTTCTGCACCCACTTCGGTAAGCCATGCGAGCGTCAGCGGAACTGCGATGATGAGAACGAACGCCTCAATGAAGGGTCCTGCCTGAATGAACTCTGTAACTCGCTCTCCCATGAACACCCAGAGATACCCCGGAAGGAGCAGCAACTGAATGAGCAACAACACTGGCGTCGCCGCAGTGATCTGTTCTGCATCGCCGTTCGCAAGCTCCGTGAACGAAATTACGTAGTCGATACACGGCGTGAGCAATACCATGAATACCCCGACAAGAACGGCCGGGTCCTGCGGGAGAAATCGGGTGAGAGCGAAGACGACGACCGGAACCACGAGGAAGTTCATCCCGAGCGCAGCCAGCATGAATCGGCCGTTCGTGAACGCCCGGCGAAGTTTGACGAACGGGATTTCAAGGAACGTCACGTACAGAAGCACTGCCAAGACGGGGTTGATGAACTGTTCCAGAGGAGAACTTAGCCCCGGCTGAGCAAAGCTCACGATAACTGCGAGAAGGACGCCAGTTGCGTAGATGAGTATTTGATTGTGCTGAATCCAGTCTTTCGTAAACTGTACCATTGTAGAATCTTGTGACGCCGGAGCACCTTACGAAGACTGATTTCAGCAGCCTCCCATGGTTGGGGTGTCACAGAGCAGTTCACAAACTTCGACGAACGGTACGCATAGGGGGAGCGTATCACTGGAAGCTCTATCAGTAGACGGTCGGAATGCTTTCGCTTGGTCGTGAAGAACCACAGAACATGGCTACGACAGTCGAGATTCCCGATACAGACGAGGCGTGTGCATACTGTGGTTCGCGTATCTTCAACCACGACCCCATCTGTGTACGCGACTGCACCGTCGATTGTGGCTCACCTCTCTACTTCTGCAACTACGCGTGCCTGTCGGCGTATATCACCGAGAACGAACTGACCTATGGCGACGCCTGCGAGTGGTCGCCCGAGTAGCACTCGTTTCTTCCGGGTCGTCAACCCTCTCAGTTCGTGGGGGCGCTCAGTTGTGAGTCGTCGCTGAGTTCATCGAACAGATCCACCACACGCTGGTGAATGTCGTCTCGAATCGAACGTACCGTGTCGATATCCTCTCCATGAGGATCGGGAAGATCCCAGTCGCGGATGTCAACCGTTGACTCATCCTCGTCGACGTCAAGCGTCGAACAACCCATCGTCGCCACGTACTCACACGAACGGAGTTCCTCGCTTGTGATTTCGCGGGGCATCCGCTCCGAGAGATCGAACTCTTCCTCGCGCATGACTTCGATGACTTCCTCGTGAACGTGGTCCGCTGGACGGGTACCTCCGGTAAGGATCTCGACGGCGTCGTCGAGGCCTCGGCGCTCGCGTTCGCGCTCGGCGAATGCGGTCGCCATCTGCGAGCGTCCAGCATTTTGGACGCACATGAACGCGAGTCGAATCAGGTTCGCTGTATCAGTAGTGGTGGACATTGGTTTTGGTTCGTGTGGTGGTTAGTCGTCAGTCGTCGCCTCGGACGGTGATGTGTCGAGACTGCCAGTCTCGGTTCCACTCCAGTCGAGTTTGCGCTGGAAATAGAGTGCAACGTTGACCAGCGCGAGCAAGACGGGCACCTCGATGAGCGGGCCGACGACGGTCGTGAAGGCGACGCCGGAGCCAACACCGAACACGGCGACCGCGACCGCGATGGCGAGCTCGAAATTGTTCGAGGCCGCCGTGAACCCGATCGCGGTCGTCGTCGAGTAGTCCGCGCCGATTCCTTTCCCCATGCCGAAGCTCACGAAGAACATCACCACGAAGTAGATCGTCAGCGGCACCGCGATCAACAGAACATCTGCGGGTGCAGCAACGATGTTCTCGCCCTGCGTGGCGAACATCACGATTACCGTGAACAGCAATGCGACCAGCGTCAGCGGGTCGATCTTCGGGATGAAATCCTCGTCATACCACTCTTCGCCCTTGGTGCGCGTGCCGGCGTAGCGGGTCAAAAAGCCGCCGACAAAGGGAATACCGAGAAAGACCACGATGGCTTGGAATACCTGCATCGGTGTAATGTCGAAGGTGGTAATCCCGGCAACGAGCGAGTCCATTCCCAGCAGCGGCGGCAGGAACAACCCGAAGAACCAGACGTAGACGCCGTAGGTGACGATCTGGAAGAGGCTGTTGAACGCCACTAACCCAGTGACGTATTCGGGAGACCCTTCGGCGAGTTCGTTCCAGACAAGCACCATTGCGATACACCGGGCCATCCCAATGAAGATAAGTCCGAGGAAGAACTCGGGGCGCGCGGGCAGGCCCGGAACGAGGCCGCTGAAGAACACGACCGCCAGCCCGAACATCAGCGTTGGGCCGATGAGCCAGTTCTGGATGAGGCTCAGCCCGAGTACGCGCCAGTTGCTGAATACCGTCCGGAGCTGCGAGTAGTCCGCCTTCGCCAGCGGCGGGTACATCATCAGTATGAGGCCGATCTCCACGAGATGGAGGTTCTGAATCGGTTGGGTCACCGATGGGGCGATATAGCCCAATCCCACGCCGACGGCCATCGCGCCGAAGATCCAGACGGTGAGGTACTTGTCGAGGAAGTCCATCGACCGTGGGTCACCACACTGCGGACACGAGCAGTCCGGGCCGTGCTCGTGGTCGACGTTACTCATTACTCACGCTCCCGTCGAGGACAGTCACAAGGGTGATGGCACGGTTGGTAGCTTGGTACTTCTTCCAACGTCCGTCCTTGCGCCCGGTCACGAGTCCCGCGTCGACGAGCGCCGAGAGCGCGTGACTCAGCCCGCTCTCACTCACGTCGACGACGGCCTGAAGCTCACAGACACAGAGTTCCTCCCCGGCTGCTACGAGCACGCGAACGAGCGTGTAGCGCGTCTCGTTGGCGAGCGCGGCGAGCACGTCGAGTTCGGCGTTGACCTGTGCTGGGCCGAGTGCCGCTTCGAGCGTGCCGAGTTCGTCGAGTCGACGCTTGACGTCCTCGTCTCGACACTCCCCGAGCTCGTCTTCGAGGTATCGCTGGAGTCGTTCGGTCGCTTGCGCCATGGAGAGTGAATTGAATACAGACTCAATTAATCGTTTCGATGACGACGCGGGTGATACCCTATTCGTGTACTATCTCTGCCCATGGGTCGTTCGTACGAGTGCGGACGAAAGGGTTTTACTTGAGAGAATATTAAACCGAAGCGTGCAATCAGAGCAAGCCAACAGATCGATTCCGGATCGAGCGAGCGAAGCAAGCCGAAGGCAGCGCGCTGGGACGGAGTTCATCGGTGGCTACGGAATGAAGACTGGCGACTCGGACCTCCGTTTCATCGAGGGGCAACTTCCCGAGCACAATGGACAAGTCGAAAGCGACGAACCACCTGCACAGCAGCTCGAACTCGCCTTACAGAACCTCGAAGCCAAGCTGAATCAGCGCGGACAGGGGATGGATGACGTGTTTCAGTTAACGCTGTATCTCACCGATATGGCCGCCTACGAATCGGTCAACGAGACCTACGAGAGATATTTCGAGGACACGTATCCGGCACGCACGACCGTCGGAGCCTGCGAACTACTCGGTGGTGCCGCAGTCACCGTCGACGCAGTCGCCGCCCTCGAATAGCACCGAACGGATACGAAGCCGGTTCCGGGCGCTCGTGATCGAGACCATCGGGACGGCGAAATCGGTGTTGCCACGGTCACGGTATTGTTGGAAGTGAAGATGGGTGACTGGCCAGCAGGGCAACTTAGACGATGAAGATATTGAACACAACACCAACGATGACACCGATTGCGACGACGGTGGTAGCGTAAACGACCAACAGCCGGCGCTTGAAGAGTTTGTTCAGGAGAATCACGTTCGGGATGCTGACACCAGCTCCGCCAACGACGAACGCGAGAACGGTCCCAATAGCGATCCCCTGTTCGCTGAGGGAAGCAGCGATTGGCAACATTCCGCTGAGGCTGACGTAGACCGGCGCACCGGCGAGCGCAGCCAGTGGCACGGCGAGCGGGTTCTCAGGTCCGAGGACGGTCTGGAGCACGTCGACTGGAACGACGCCATGAATCAGCGCCCCGATCACCATTCCGAGAATCAGATATGGAAGGGTATCGACGAAGAACGACCATGCATCACGCGCGGCGCTCTCGACGTGCTGTCTGTGGGTCTGTTCGGTTGGCGTCGGTCCTCCAGCACAGCAATCGACCGTCCCGCCGTCTGTTGCGACGGCTTGATCGGTCTCGTTAGTAATGCTGACTTCCTTGACTTGTTCGGCCAATCCCAGCCGCCCGATCACGAGTCCACCGACGACTGCCGCGACGAACGTCATGACGATGTACCAGACCGTCACCTCGATGCCGAACAGGCCGACGAGCAACAACACGGCGATCTCGTTGACGAGCGGCGAGGCCAGCAGAAACGAAAACGCGAGCCCGAGCGGCGCGCCTGCCTGCAATAATCCAGCCAGTACAGGCACAGTCGAACACGAACAGAATGGCGTCACCGCGCCCAGTCCGGCGGCAGCGACGTTCCCCGCACCCTCATCGTGCCCGCGAAGCTTTCGCTCGACCTTCTCCGGTGGGAGATACTCCTGTGCGAGGCCCACGAGGAACGACGCCCCGATGAACAGCGGGACGAGGAGGACCACGAGATGAACGAAGTAGTTCCACGAGTCGATGAGGCCGCTTTCGAGTCCTGCCGGAAGCATCTCAGGCGTCCCCCTGAACAGCGCGGGCGAGATCAAGCAGTTCGAAGACCGCGGTATCGGCGATGCGGTAGTAGCTCCACTTGCCCTTCTTCCGTGATTTGACCAGTCCCGCTTTCTTCAACTTCCGGAGGTGCGTGGCGACCGTCGATTGCGGTGCATCGAGCACGATCTGTAATTCACAGCCACAGCACTCGGACTCGCGGAGTGTTTCGAGAACGCGGAGGCGGTCTTCGTTGGCGAGCGCCTTGAATACGGCTTCTTGACCGGCAACATCTCGTTCGGGAGGGCGAGAGTCCCGCAGGGCGGCGATTCGTGCCTCCGGGTCGTCGTATAATCGGTCGAGCGCGCTGTAGGCTTCGTCAGGTGGTGAGTCTGTCTGGGACATATCGTACCTTTGCGTTTTGTATCTATTCGCAGCAGTTCTCCGATTCGGTTTCGGGCGAATCCTGTGTGATTTCCTCAACAGTAGCCCCGCAACAGTCGGATTCTGTGTCCTGTTCGTAGCGTGCTGTGAGACGATCCCAGATGCGACCGAGAGTACTCTGTGACATCGCACCAAATCGTATTTTCGCAATCTATTTGAAGATTGCGGTGGGCGATAAATCGTTGAGTGTTGATAGACGACGATCTCGATCTGAAGCCAGGCAGGTAGATTGCTCATACACGATTCGATTCGAAATCAACATCATCAGGGCTATTCCACAGACCATCATTTAATAACAAATATGTTCACCCGATCTCTGGTTCAGGGGATTCTCCCGTAGCGGGTCAGATGAGTTCTCCGGCAATACCTGAGCTGAAGTCGGCTAGGTAGATTGTTCATGCATAGATCTCTTCGGAAATTTGTGCTGCCGGGATGGGCTTTGGGTTCCGTGTCTCTGAAAACACCCATCTACAACCTCCACCATTTAATCCCGAGGCGCAACAACCGGGCGAATATGACGGAGCAACTGGATAATGGTATCCGTGTGTGGTTGGTCGAACGAACCTACTCCGACGACGAGCAGAACCTGATCATCCTCACCTACGCAACTCCCGATGGTGAGCAGTACTACCGCAAAGAACGAGCACTAACCTCCTTTACCGATGTTCGCGACACCACGGCGGCTGTCGACGCTGACCCGAGCAATCTCGGCTCCGTCGACGATACCGACCTTCAAGAGCAATACGCTGCCGAAGCACAGCGGATGCAGGAAACTCACGATCACGACGATGTGATCTAACCCCAGTAACCAAATCCGGGCGGTCTAAAGCCATGTATTATGCCTCCGAGCCAGCTATAGTAGTGTATGCGCGAGCTCGTCTTCGCTCTCGAATACGAACCTAAGTGCAACAGGGTGGCAGATACTCTCGCTGACCATCCAGACGCTTGGATTCGATCGCTCTCGCTGCACGCCACCGAGAACCGTCTCTGGCGCGTCGATCACGCCACCGGGACACCCGACGCTCTCGCTGATATCGAAGACGCCTTTCTCAACAGCGACTACTATGCAGACTGTCTCGCAACCGAGGACTGTGATGCTACCCAGACTACACAGATCCTTGACCAGACTGATGACACGCTCGTTCTCTACTCGTACTGGGAGCGCACCCCTCTTTGCTCGTCCATCCCCCACATCGCACGCGACCACCTCGGCGATGGTCTACTGTTCGACACGCGCCACGAGAGTCGTCACTACACCTGGCGCATCATCCATTCCGGCGAGGGCGACGTGAGTGCGTTCTTCGATGAGCTCGCAACTGCCGTCGGCGACTGTGCCCGAACGGAAATACTCCGAACGGCCGCCACCTCGACCTCGACAAACAATACGAACGACAGAACAACCCAGCTCTCGCCAGAACAAGAGGCTGCTCTTCAGGCTGCCGTCGAACACGGCTATTACGAGTCGCCCCGAGAGATCGACGTAGGTGGACTAGCAGAGCACCTCAACGTGCCTCGGTCGACGCTCACCTACCGACTTCGACGGGCGGAAGAACACCTTGCGAAGGAGCACGTTGCTCACGAAAATCTCCCTTCGGAGCCGTCGATATCACCCTGACCTGACTTCCCGTTTGGAAAATTCCAACTAAGGCTTATCGAGTTGACTCCCCTATCTCACGGTGATGACCGAGAACGTGGATGCAGTGGAACAGACGGGCGACAGTAAGCAGGCGCGAGAACTGTCCGTCCGGCTTGCCGTTCCGGAGATGGACTGTCCCTCGTGCGCGCAGAAGGTCGGTAAGGCACTCCAACGCGTCGACGGGATCACTGACACGACCCTCCAGCCGACCACTGGCACGGCTACGGTGACCTATAATTCTGACCGTGTGACCGAGGCCGACGTGGTTGCAGCCATTGAGGGTGCGGGCTACGACGTCGTCGGCGATGAAAGCGATTCTCGTGAGGAATCGACCGGAGGAGTGGAAATCGCGCCTCCCTCGGAGATCTGGACGAGTTCGCGCGCCATCAAAACCTGGATCGGAGCAGGGTTTCTCGTGTTCGGTCTCCTCTTCGAGTTCGTACTCACTGGGCAAAACATCGAGGCTGCAACCGTCCTCGACTATCCGCTCACACTCGCGGACGGGCTATTTTTCGTCGCAATCGCCGTCAGCGGCTATCCCGTCGTTCGCGGAGGCTACTACTCCGCGAAGAACCTGAGTCTCGACATCGACTTCCTGATGGGGACGGCGATCATCGCCGCCACCGGCATCGGCTACTTCGTCGAAGCCGCGACACTAGCCGTCCTGTTCAGCATCGCGGAGTTGCTTGAAGATTACGCGATGGATAGAGCACGCAACTCGCTGCGTGAACTGATGGAACTCTCGCCGGATGAGGCCACGGTCCGCCGGAATGGCGATGAGGTGACTGTAGCGGCCGAGGACGTGGACGTAGGCGAAACCGTCATCGTCCGTCCCGGCGAGAAGATCCCACTCGACGGCTCAGTTGTCGAGGGCGAGAGTGCGGTCGATGAGTCTTCAATCACCGGAGAGAGCGTACCTATCGACAAATCTTCCGGCGATGAAGTGTTTGCCGGAAGTATCAACGCGGAAGGCTATCTCGAAGTAGAGGTCACCTCAACGGCGGGTGATTCGACGCTCTCGAAAATCATCGAGATGGTGCAGGGAGCACAGGAGAAGAAAACCGAAAAGGAGCAGTTCGTCGATCGCTTTTCGGGCTACTACACGCCGATAGTGGTCGTGCTGGCAATTCTCACCGCTGCCGTGCCGCCACTCGCGTTCGGATGGCCGTGGCAGACGTGGTTCATCCGTGGTCTCACCCTACTTGTGATCGCGTGCCCGTGCGCATTCGTCATCTCGACGCCCGTTTCGGTCGTTTCCGGGATTACGAGTGCCGCGAAGAACGGCGTGCTCATCAAAGGAGGAAATCACCTCGAAGCAATGGGCGAAATCGACGCTATCGCGATGGACAAAACCGGGACGCTCACGAAGGGTGAACTCACGGTCACTGACGTGATTCCGTTCGGAGACTACAGTGAGTCAGATGTGCTCCGATACGGTGCCGGGTTAGAACAGCGGAGTGAACATCCGATTGCTGAGGCGATTCTCACCCATACTGAGGACTCTGAGGGAATCGATCTTCCTCCTGTCTCGAATTTCGAGAGCCTGACTGGAAAGGGCATTCAAGCTACTATCGACGGTGAGACGTACTATGCAGGCAAACCAGCACTATTCGGGGAACTCGGCTTCGACCTCCCCCAAGCTCGCAGCGTAACTGACGGTGGGGTCGTACCGGAGGAGGTCACTGAGAATTCTAGTCCCGAAGAGGCGGAGAAGGAGTACGCTGACCATGTGTTGGCCGGACTTGAGGAGGAGGGACGAACGGTCGTCCTCATTGGAACGGAAACAGAGTTGCTGGGTGGCATCGCAATTGCTGATGAGGTACGTCCGATCTCACAACGCGCTGTCGAGCGCCTGCATGAGTTGGGTATCGGTCATGTTGTAATGCTCACGGGCGACAATGAGGGAACGGCCCAGGCGATTGCCGAGCAGGTCGGCGTTGACGAGTACCACGCGGAACTCCTCCCTGACCAGAAGGTCGAAGCAATCGATGAGTTGAGTGATGAATACGGCGACGTTGCGATGGTTGGCGACGGCGTGAACGATGCGCCAGCGCTTGCGACCGCGACTGTCGGGATTGCGATGGGGGCTGCCGGAACGGATACAGCGCTTGAAACTGCTGATATCGCACTTATGGGTGACGATCTCTCGAAACTGCCGTACCTCTACGAGCTGTCGGACAAAGCAGGAAACGTGATTCAACAGAACATCTGGACGAGTCTCGGCGCGAAGGCACTGCTCGCGATCGGCGTCCCGCTCGGCTACGTCAGCGTTGCGGTGGCCGTGGTTGTCGGCGATATGGGTATGAGCCTCGGTGTCACTGGCAATGCGATGCGTCTCTCGCGGATGGTTCCCGACACGCTACGGGGAGGCGACTCCTCGAAATGAGTAGCGAGCGGCGCGCTCACGCCGACACTCGATCCGGAGCTCAACAACCACTACGGGACGGGGATCAATACTGTGCAGACCGGCGATGTCCTCGAACTTTCTATCGAAACCCCACGCAAGCCGCCCGACACGAGGGCTACGAGACCGCATTCCTTCAGACAGCTACGACTCGGATCACCGTCGGGTAGCGAATCGAGACCAGTGAGCCCAGACCAATCGGTACTATCCTGATGATGGGCACCCAAACCGAAATCTACAACGAAAAAGCCTCTGGGCGGGCGCTACTCCGAGGCGACGAACTGTTACTAGGGAAGGACCTGGTTCATTGAGCGCGCCGTATCGAACGCATCGGGTGCCGCTTGACGGAGACTTAACGTGCCGAAGTAACTCGCGTGTCGGGCCTCGACTGAGTGGATATTGGGTGCTGACGTGAGTACCTCCGAACTGGAGATGAATGATGCGGCACCAGCGTATGCCGACATGCCAATGTCTTTGAAATGGGCCGCGGTCGCGACGAACTCGGAGACGGTCTCGTATCCGACCTTGTACTCGGCTTCCTGAACAGGGGTACCACCGGGGTCGGTGATTGTCGTGGTCAGTGCCTCAACGTGCGCCTTCTCATGATCACGAATCTCTTCGAACCTACGATTGTATGGCGACTTCGTAAGGTTAGTTTTCTTCAGTCTGCCTGTACGCTCGGGGGCGAGGAACGCTCGTTAATTTCACACGCTGGCGAATTGACTAGCGATTTGGCGGCGTGCAGGAGACTCCCGGTGAGGAGTGCGATGCTCGTGGCGAGAAAGAGCGTTCCAGCAGGTGAAGCGAGGTCGACGAACAACCAGTAGATGGGTGCAGCAGCCGAAGAACCCGCGACCAGGATGACGAACTGTCCGATGATCGGCCCACAGCAACTACACGCGTTCGCTCCAACGAACGCCGCCGTTCCGACGCTGCTCTCGGTTACCTCCGTCTTCTCTCCCGATGTCCAGAGACGAGCGATAATCGCAGCATTGAGGCCGATCAGCCCGCCGAGCATCCCGACAATGATGAAAACGCCGACCGAGAGCATTCCCACGAAAGGAATCGTTGGGAAGAACCATTCGAGCGTGGGCCAGGTCACGAGTGGGAACAGTGTCGGCAGCGTCGTTACGGTGGCCGTCTGCGGTGCGTTGAGACCTTCCTCCGGTACGAAGGAGAAGAAGCCGGCCGCGAACATGAAAAAGAGCCCGGCGGTGAGCGCGACGCCACCACCGAACCGACGTGCCGTCCGGTCCCGAAGCACCGACCGGATCGCGCCAGCACAGTCCTGCCAGAGAATGTACCCGACGGTAAGCGGAACGCTGAGGACGAGCGCGTACCCGAGTGGATTAGTGTACTCGCCCATCCCAGTAAGTGCCGGATAGGCGATCCAGAGGCCTAGTTCGATTCCCAGAATGGAATACTCGGGCCGTGTTGGCCATTGGAGCCGGCCGAGAAGGAGGCTCCCGGTCATCATCACGAATCCGAGTAGTAGCGCAATGGGCTGGTACCACGCCCGTGGAAACGGAATCGAACTCGCTGTGTACTCAGTCGCGGTAGCTAACTGCGTGAACAGGACACCACCGACCGCAGCCAGCACCAGCCCAGCGAAGACGCTCCAGAGCGCGTAGTGTGAGTAGGTCGGCTTGAGTACTCGCGGCAGATACGCGCTAACAGCGGCCATTCCGAGCCCGAGTCCAATCAAGAATAGGGCATGCCACTGCTCGAGGTGAACACCGCCAGCGTAGACGTGAGTACCACTGGTACCGTGGGCTGCGGCGAGTGGGGTCGCACAGAGAGCAACGAGAACAGTCCCGAGCCACACGACGACTTGGGTAGTTCGGCGTGACTGCCAACCCGCGGATAACCCGTTGCTCTCAACGCCCGGGAAACTCATATTTGACTCTCAGATCTCTACGGACATGATTCCGTCGAACAAGCAATACAACGTTCATTCTGATCGTATTCGTATTCAGTCGCAGAACAATTCTCTGGTGGTCTTTACGACTTCTAGTACAGAGATATCTGTGTAGTTATCCGGCTAGATATGCCGAAAATAGAGAGACGAAGGAATATTGCTGTCCAGTTCGACAAGATTTGCATGACGACGAAGACAGACAGTATCTCCGGACGAAGTATCCTCAGCGTGATATCTGGTTTCACTGTTTTTGTAGTTGCAGGGGTCGGCTATTTTCTCGGGTCTATAGATCCGTCTCCAACAACGACCTTCTTGGGAGTCACTTTTCCTCAAACGCCAATCAGTATGGCAGTTTTTGGTGTTGCTTTTGCCCTGCTCAGCTTTCTCATCATCTACACACTCATTAACACACTATCGTAGATGAATCTGGAAACGAGATCGAGCGAGATAGGTTTTGTAGACGCTGGATATAGCAAGACCAGAGAAGACGGAAGTTGAGTCAAATCAGAGTGAGCGATAGCTATTTGCAAGAACGAGGATTGCTCCTGTAGCCATCAACCCTGCAGCAACAACCGGCGTCACGAATCCAGCAACTGCGAGTGGAATCCCAATAAGCGGCGTCACGAGAGCCAGCCCAAGGCTTTCTAACAATCGTCGTCGAGTCTGTTGGGCAATAGTAAACAGCTCAGCAAACGGTGCAAGTGTATCGTCTGTTATCAGGGCGTCCGCAACTGTGACTGTGAAATCACTCCCAGAAACCATTGCAACGCCTAGATCAGCTGATGCCAGCGCCGGCGCATCGTTTGTCCCGTCTCCTACCATCGCGACTGTCCCCTCACTTTTGAGATCCGCGATGATCTCCTCCTTTGCTTCCGGAGAGACATCGGCGTACACTTCATCTATTCCGGGATGATTCTCGAACTGTTTAGCGACGAGCGGGTCGTCGCCTGTTATAACAACTATCTGTCGATTGTCTGTATCGAGTTCTTCAATTACGTCCTCCCAGCGATCACGGGGGGTATCCGCAAGCGCGATGACACCGACCGCTTTTCCTTCCCACCCAACAACAGTTGGCAGCTCACCGCGTTCTCGTATCTGCGAGATAGTGGTCCGAATCGATGGAGGGCACTCCCAGTCGAGTTCATTAAAGAGAGCGGGATTTCCGACTGCTGTTTCCATTCCTTCTACGGTTGCCACGACTCCGTACTGATAACGCTCAAAGTCAGAGCTCTCCACAGGACTTCCGACACGCGCTCGTATAGCCGCTGCAATCGGATGCGCTGAATAGGATTCGACTGCCGCTGCTCGACGAAGTAGCTTATCAGTGTTTTCTGTTGTTTCAATATCGACAATCTGCATTTCACCTGTTGTAAGTGTGCCTGTCTTGTCGAACGCAATAACGTCAGCATCCCTGATCCGCTCAAGAGTCGTTTGGTCAAGAATCGGGACTCCGCGATCGGCCGCAACAGCCACACCTCGACCGATGGCTAGCGGTGCCACTAAACTCAGTGCGATAGGACAGGCGACGATGATAACTGTGAGAGCCGTCTGGAAAGCCGTGTCAACTATTGCTCCTAGAACAATCCACGCGACAAAGGTTGCAATGGAGAGACCGCCTACGAAGAGTGTGTAGACTGCTATGATACGATTCGTGAGGCGTTCAGTAGTTAGCTGGTCGGCTTGAAGATTCCAAACCAAGTCACGGAGTTGGTCGAGTGTACTGGTTGCGCCCTCGCCGACTTGCACTTCAAATGCCCCATCAATGGCAGCTGACCCTCCAATCACTTCATCACCCGGCAGCTTTCGCTGTGGACGTGCCTCCCCAGTAACAAGTGCTTCGTTGACCGTACCCTGGCCGTCCAGGATTACCCCATCTAGGGGTATTTGCTCGCCTGGCCGCACAAAAAATCGGTCCCCAGGCTCGCAGTCATCAACTGCTACCGACTCCATCTCTCCGTCCTCGGAGAGGCGATGGACAGGTGTTTCTGTAGCACTGAGACGCTCAGCGAGACCTTTCACTGCGCGGCGTTTGTACTTGGCACGGATGTAGTTACCAACCGTTGCAACCACGATAATTGTGGTCGCGACGTCGAAGAAAACGTACAAGCGGCCAAAAAACGCCAGTGAGACGATTGAATAACTGTACGTAACGAGTGCAGAAAGGGAAATGAGAACATCGACTGTCAACTGATTCTCTCGGAGACTGATGTATGCTGAGCGGAGGATCGGAAATCCCACTCCAAAAATAATTACCGTCGTGAACAGAGCCAGTGGGCCATAGAGACCAACAATGATGATGTGGCTTTCCAAGAAATTCCGAGGGAAAATACCGAGGTAGACTGGGTAAAAGAATGCAATGTAGAAGAGGTAGACCAAAGAGATGACAATAAACGAAAATATCATCCGGAAATGTTGAAAATCAAAATCGCTCCGTTCCCCCGCTGTTTCTCCTGGGGTAGGCTCTGATGCACGATAGCCCCACTGCGAGAGATTATCCTCAATTGTCTCTCGGTCGGTCTCGTCTAAAGCATACTCAACGCGCATCACCTCTGTTGTATAGCTAGCTGAAGCATCTTGTACACCTTCAGTATCAGTAGCAAGCCGCTCAAGATACGATTCACAAGCGCGAGTATGCATTCCGCTTATTGAGAAGTACTCAGTGATGGTATTGCTATCTGAAGTGGTTAAGGTCGCATTCGTCTGAGCGGGAACAGTGTTAGTCATAAAGGATAGTGTTTTGTTTGATGGTCTTCGGTCCAGATAGGATGGCTGTGCAAATCATACTAACAGACGAGTCGCTCAGATGAGTGTGTCAAGAGGTTGCTGAATTGTTTGTTTTCCACGATAATCAACTTGTTGTGACGAGGTAGAGGCTAGCGAACTGTATTGCGTTATACGCACCGTGAATGAGTGCTGGGACAGTCAAATTTTGAGTTAATTCATATGTCCCTCCAAGGATGAGAGCAAGAACGAATACTAATCCAATATATAGAAATTTTCCCTCACCGGAGAGAGAGAAGAAATGGATAGAGGCAAACAGTGCACTAGCAAGGACTACTGTTTGGATAGGATCGAACGCTTCTCGCAACGCTCCTTGAACAATCCCTCTAAATAGTAATTCTTCACCAGGCCCAACTACTAAAAATGAAAGAGGTATTAGTAAGAGAAGGACTAATGGGTTTTGTTCACCTACAGCGATGATCTGATTCTGAGCTATATCGTATCCAAAATATTCAGTGATCAGTGAGAATCCCGTCATCAGGACGAGCAATCCAATAATACCTACAAGGGTAACACCAAGGTCACGCAAGTTAGGTAGGGAAAAAGAGAAGAATGAGAACTCTAAATTGCGGACTTTGAGATATAGGTAGCCAAGCAAACCAAAAGTAATCCCTTGTAGCAACACTGTACTCAGTAGTAATCGGAGCGCTGGGCGTGTTGAGACACTAACTCCTGCCACAGAGAGTCCTGAAATCGTCAATAGAACAATTCCGTTCCCCACTACATACGAACCAAAAGCTAAAACTATGGCAGTGATTATCGATCGAAATTCAAAAGAGAACTTGTTCATTTCGTTTCAGAAATGGGGATGCAACCACAAACGAGCTTCGATATCGGAAAAATAAGTATAATATACCTACTGAGTGTTATTTGTGGTGAGTATTTACCATCATTATCTACAGGAAATGAATCGAATCAGTAGAATTATACCGAACACTATGCTCAGTTCTATCATTCAATGCGCTTACCATCTCGCCAGCGTACGGGAATAGTACTGGTTCTCATAGCTATCGTAGGTATTGTTGTTTCATTTGGACTGAGTGCAGCGACCGCACCTAGTTTGAGTAGTGAGGACTCAAATGGTACGGCTGAACGTGGTCAAACCCTGGTAGGGATGCAGGCAGCAGGCCAAGTAGCTATGTTAAATGCAAATAGCAGCCCAGTCTGGACGACAGGAGCGGGAAACGTGGACTACTTTGATGTAACCATGCTAGAAAATGGAACAGTTCTTACAGGCTTTATTGTTGAGGGTCAGCAATCCTGTGGACAATATCAATCACCATGTTCTCGGACAGGCTTTCGGATTATAGATCCAGATCCAGAGCCACGCATTATCAGCGAATGGACTTTCCCAGTACGAACGAAGTTGAATAGTGAAGTTCACGACGCGAATCTGCTGCCGAGTGGCGAGATCCTCATGACCGATATGGACAACGAACGGATCTTCACTGTTGCACCAAATGGGAGCGTGACTTGGCAGTGGAATGGAAGTGAACGATACGATGCGCCACCTGACCCTACTCAAACGGATTGGCTCCATATCAACGATGTAGATAGAATTAGCCCTGATCGATATATGGTTTCAGTCCGCAACGCTAACCAGCTTGTAGTTGTTGAGCGTGGAGAAGGAGTTGTTGACGTAATTAACGAAGATACTGAGGATAATGACGACGCTAATTGTAAAGCCAACAATGGGCTTGCAGATTACAACAATGATAGTGGAGGCGATGTACTGTGTGGTGACCCAGAAACAATGGACCACCAGCATAATCCACAATCTCTTGGGCCGAATACAACTCTTGTAGCCGATAGCGAGAATGATAGAGTCGTCGAATTACATAGAGAGAACGAAAGTTGGGAGGTCGTTTGGGGAGCAGATTCTGCAAACGGGATTGGATTCGATTGGCCTCGCGATGCTGATCGACTCCCAAACGGTAATACTCTAATCACTGACACACGCAATAATCGTATAGTGGAGGTTACACCGAACGGAGAAACTGTTTGGACCGCAGAAACAGGCATCTGGCCGTATGATGCGGAGCGCCTCCCATATGGTGAACTACTAAGCAGTAATCAGCTTGATCGGATGAATAGCTCTGGGAGTACACCTTCTGCTACAGCCCAATCAACACTGCCGCTACTTGATCAGGCACGCGCTGGACTATCGTATATCGTTCCACTACCAGCTTGGTTCCAACCATGGCATATTGGTCTATTAGTAATAGCTGCTGTTCTTTTGCTCTCTGGAGGGGGGCTAATAGTGAGTGGATACCGAAGATAATGCCTCTATAGTGAAAATCTGCCACCCAGGTTGATTCTCACACAGCAATAATCTCATAACTAGAACAACTCCCAAACGGGAAAAAGAGGTGTCCCACTAAATACTTAAAGAATACGTGGGTAGGGTGATCGTTTTGAGGAGCCTCCCGCCAAGATTGGTCATGAACTGAACTTGTCGGAATGGACAGTCCGCGGATGTGCTTCGTAGCACTGGGGGGCCCTTGGACCTAAGTGGCGATTTGGTCGTTAGATAACTGATAAAGTGGCTTGAAGACAATTATCAGGGCAATTTGGGTTAGAGTCCGGTGTAGGTCGGATTCACATCATAGTAGAGAACAAGAGCTGGTAACCCCCTTTATCGCTCCAACTCTTAGCCGTAGAGGATTTTACTATCGGCTTCATTGGTCGACTAATGATGGCTACGACGGCTGTTTTGCTAGCAGTAGCTATTGTATTAGTAGTTATGGAATTGTTGTCCATCTACTTCAAAAATTGGAAGGTAGTGGCAATAGGAGCTCTATTTTTGGTATTTGTAGTGGTTGCCTTGGTATGATAAACTCTTGTCCGCAGCGAACATCTATTGTAATCTCGTCAAACAGACTGGCGTGTGAAGCGTGTCCAATATAAGACATATGAGGTTTCGTTGCGCTATATATTCAAACTCTTTCTTCTGATCTTTAAATGTCGCAAGGTAGTTCGTGATTGACTAAACAATTGATATCTAAGTGATGGGAGAGATCCAGTCTAAGCAGTATCTCTTATTAAGCGTTACTCTGCACTATTACTGTTAGTGTTTACCTGGGTGTTATCTGTTGCTGGTTGATGGTCGTTTGATGAATCCTCTTTATCAACGCTCGCTTCATGGTTACCTTCTTCAAAATCAATAGGTCGAATCCAGTTATACCAAATAGCAATAATTGCACCACCGTATCCTACAACCCAGACAATTGTTGCTATCTGAGAGAACCCACTCATTGAAAACAAATAAGCGAGTGCTCCTGGCACAGCAACACCTATAGTAAGTATGACCGCGAACCTGACTCTGGAGCTTAATTCGGTCATGGGAAGAGGCTGAACAAACCAGTTGTTATCAATATCATCTGTGACTGGCCTACTGCTGCTGGTTGTTGATACGAGATGGCGCAAGTGCCGTTGTCTCAATTATTGTTTTGATATTCTTGAAGTGATATATGCTCCCAAAAGCCCATTCGAATCCTCTTTCACACAAATCGTTCATCCGGTCCACTTTCCTGCTTCACGAATATCAATCCTCCTGTCATACTCCCGAGATAGATTTGGCAAAGACTAGCAAAAACGGTGTATTCGAATAGCAACTCCGGGAAGGCGAATATTTAATATACTTGTGTTCTTCCGGATGTGTGCTAGAAACTTATAAATACGAAAATGACTCATCCAAGAGCCGTCCAAACCATATTTTACGATAAGATTTCATTCAGAAAATTTATATTATTCCAAACAACCAAGCGAATAAGGAACAGCTTACTTCCAAAGATAATATACTGCCAGAAACTAGCCGATGCTAGATACTAATGACGTCGGGAGCATGATTGAACTCTCACCACCCAATCCAGATAGCCGAAGCCACAAGCTATACTCTCCTGGTGATTGCACTCTTTAAATTCGTTCTTGCAAAGCCGAATCATGATGCTACGCATCTTCTCGGGTTTCCACTCACGTTTACGGGCGGGTTAACCCCCGCCACATCCATTGTCAGGGGATATCTTTTCGTTCGTAGCAGGCACTACTCCCCATGCAGCCAGAATATTGACATTCGCCCTAGTGGTGGGATCGGGTAGAGTTTCAGCGGATATAACCTACGTATCATTTCAAGGAAGGTTGTCAGGAGCGTCTTCGAAAGGACTACCTTGAGTGCTGAGCGATTTTGAATATGAGTGGATTGCCGACTCTTCGATGGCTCGTGAGAGGAATTCTCGGTATATCTGTTGTGTCTCTGTTCTTATTCAGCGGGGTGCTGACGTTTGCATACGATGCACCTACTCGGATATCAGTCGGCGCAGAAACCACTTCAGATTCGGCTACAATTGTAAGCACTCAAGGCTGGAACGCCCGCAATATCTCGCTCCCAGGTAGACCCGCACAACTTGTCTCTATTGGCCCTGATGGGGAAGTAAATTGGAAATATAATGGAACAGAAACCACTCAGAATTGGTTCTATGATGTCGACCCATTGCCCAACGGGAATCTGTTAGTTGTAAATCCAAAAAGTGGGACAACCGTTGTCTACGAATTCAATCCAAAAACGCAGCAACGAGTATGGACTGAACAATTCAAACTCTCTGACATTCATGATATAGATCTGATCAACGGAGATGAGCTGCTTGTTGCAGGCATCAACTACGACACTACGTCAGTAAGCAATGACAGCGTATTCATATATAATACATCGACAAGCAATGTCACTTGGGAGTGGAGATTTAAGAACCACTATCCAGATGACGCGGATAACGGTGTAAGTACAAAAGATTGGACTCACGTTAATGACGTCGATAAGATTTCCAACAAGGAGTATCTGGTATCTGTGCGAAATATGGACCAAGTCATTAGTATCAACCGTTCAACAAAGAAGATCGAGATGCAGCTCGGTAGTGATGACAACTATACAATACTCAATGAGCAACACAACCCTACATATCTGGAGAGTAAAGACGGTAATCCAACTATACTCGTTGCTGACTCGGAAAACGACCGGATCGTTGAGTACGAACGTACTGGAGGACCGGATGGAGCGGGAGATTGGAATCGAACATGGACATTGACCGGCGATTTAAATTGGCCTCGTGATGCCGACCGGCTTCCAAATGGAAACACGCTCGTTACAGATACAATGAATAGCCGTGTGATTGAGGTTACACCAACTGGAGACGTTGTCTGGGAGGCATACGTACCCTGGGCAACATACGATGCTGAACGATTTTCCTACGGAGATGAGGCTGGGGGCCCCACTATTCAAGACCAAGAAGCGACCGGATCGGTGACGGTTAGTGGCGCTAATGAGGTGGGGGTGGAGGGGGTACCTGCTATTCCTGCTCTGACTGTTGCGGCCACTGCAGATACTCCGCTACAGTCTCAAGTTACTGACCTTGCTGAGCGTTGGAGACGCGTATCACCTTGGTTCAAACCAGTCTGGATGCCGATTTGGGCATTTACTACTTGCCTCATTGCGCTGTTATTGCTAATCATTTGGATCATAGGAGAAGGCGCCTATCAACGATATCAAATTTGGGATTATATTACGGATGCTGTTAGAAAGAAATGAATATTGTAGTTGCCCAGTATCTATTCGATCTTTCAACGGATTATATTGGGCAATTCTGGTATAAACTTTAATTGCTACGAAATTTGATGTGGGCTGCTATAGGGTTATTTGATCTTAGATGGATATATACTCGGATGCCTGAACCGTTTACTGACGAATGTTAGATCGAAACGCAATTGTTGCTGCTAACTACTTGCCAATAGTGAGCAATGTCGAAGTCTAAGGAGACTGCACTCTCGCTAATTGCTGAAAATAGCGAGTTTGAAGATGCTCTCTCAGTAGTACTTGCACAAGCTCAACAAGATGCCACCAGCAATTCATCAGCTAAGGAGACCCAGCTAGGTACCGTTGCGTGGGACGATGTGAACAACAAACTCACAAGCGGTCAATGGGGTAGACTAATTGAGACTGGAATATTACATGACGGGATCGGTAACGGATTTGCAATTTCTAACCCTAACGACATACAGGCTCTACTTGACGATGGGCCCACAGATATACAAAGAAACGATAAGGATAGTAGTTCAGGCTGGTCGATTTATGACAAAATTGCCGCATTTGTTGCTATATCGTTTATCCCTGCCTATCAAATCCAAAATCTCCAGAACCTAATCGCTAGTACGGTAGATATTATTATGGGGCCCATAGATTCAATTCTACCGTTTTATGTTATGATAATTATACTCTCAGTATTCACCGGGTTTTATTCGACTTTCCTGCAATCTTGGCTTATGGATACAGAAAAAATGGGGGTAGTGCAAGAGAAGATGAGAGGTATCCAAAAGCGCCGTGAAAAGGCCAGAGAGCGTGATGATGATGCTGCTTTAGAGCGTATCCAAGAGGAACAGATGGATGCTATGAGCGATCAGCTAGGAATGTTTAAATCGATGTTCCGACCAATGGTTTGGATAATGTTGATTACTATACCTGCTTTTCTTTGGATGTACTGGATGCTCGGTGTTGGTGGAAGTACTAGTCATATTGCAGTAGCAGAAAGTAGCATAGTTCTCCCCCTACTGGGACAAGTTGAATGGACCGAAGGAATTGCTGGACCTTTACAGACGTGGATTGTCTGGTACGGAATCTGTTCTTTTGTCTTCCGTCTAGTCATACAAAAATCACTTGGTCTTCAGGTTAGTCCTACCTGATTTTGAAGCCACTAATCAATTAGTAAGATTGGTCGGTGCTGATGTCTCCTCTAAAATATTGGCGGTCGTCTCAGTATCAAAGGGTCATTTGGAGATCATTCAATAGGTTGACTTAGTTTAACTAATAACCAGTATGAACGCTAATATTGCCATTACAAGTGTGATGCTAGTTAAAATTCCGAGGAGTAATTCTTTACTCTGCATAGAGACCAAGGGGAGGCGTGTAGACAAAAGGCTAATCCTTCGGGGGAGGAAGATTGAGAATATGTCTGGAGAATCGATAGAAAAGCGGGTTCTGACCGATCATGGGGGCCGATTCGTTGTACTTATCATCTATGTGGCCGTCGTTATCCTAGCAGGCGGGTGGGGGTACTTATTAGGCTCCCTTGGAATCAAGTCTCTCCGGCCAGTATCACTGTTTTTCCTTTTCACTCTCCAGCCGACGCCTAGTGGACTCGCAGTGTATGGGATGGGAACACTTGGAGTTGGGTTAGGTGTCATGCTTTTGCTTGTAAATTATGTCTCGCAGCACTATGATATGGATTAGCGTATAAGTAGACATCCCCATTACTTGTAGCGATAGCAATAAATCACCCACCAAATAGTCATGCAAAATAATCAATTTTCCACTACGACTTATCACTAACCCCTATGACACCAGGGACCATGGATGTAGTCCCATGCCTGTTCCCAAGAGTCTAACTCACAAACAGAACCAGATTATCTCTATTACCCGATATCAAAAGGGGAAATATTTTGCGTAGAATTCGTCAATAAGTTCGTTGTATTTTTCACCATCTTGAGATCCCCATGGGTATCGAGAAAAATAATACATGCTACCGAGGGCAAGTCCGATAGCAAGCGCAGCCTCAAAAGCTACAAAGCTGATCATGAATGTGGAAAGCCCGGCAATTATCCCTGCAAGTAGTATATCGAAGAGCTGGTGCTTTAGCGACATGTTCGTGGTAGGGAAGCCAGTGAAATAAGACATGGGATACTGCTGTATTCAGAGAGTGCTGTTGATGTGCAGATTTTGAACATTTTATAATCTGAGAGATATATAAACCGAGCTAGAAACCAAAACTCCAAAAAACGCTGATAGAGGAGGACTGCCAGCTACCATCCACATTCCTTCAGCGATTATTATTCCTGCAATTGTCGCTATATTACACGTGAGTCCAGTTGCAAGAGCGCTTGCTGCACCAGAAGAGGAGACCGGAGCGTTATGCAATCTCAGAGAACGTAACCCACGTACTAATCCAATACAACATGCGAGAGACCACCAACAAACAAGGAACCATATATGGAGAGAAATTTGGGGAGCATTCGAAGAGAAGAAAACAGCGTGTCCTAACCAAATTGGCACCAGCAGAAGCTCAGTTTCGATTACAGCGACGCATATTGAACCAATTATCTCTCTGTAATTGTACCGATACGACGTCATTCCGATATTCTTTCTCACATCTGATGATCTCATTGGCATCTCAGAAGCATAGATATGCGAGCAAGAGAATGTTCTGAAGACAATTTTCTCAGAGCCCCATTTAGGGCGATTCTCACAAAACGGGAATAAGGTCAGCGCTCATTCAACCTGGGGATGAACCATTTTTGAGGTAAGTAGGTACTGGAGTGGACGCGAGCCAGTCAAAGGCAAAATACAGTTGGATGACCATGGTCAGGAACAAACTTAGTCAATCCGAAGAAGGCAGTACTAACAAAGAGAAATTCTCTCACCCATCTCAGGAAACACTGTGCCCTGAGTGTGGAGGGAAGACTATGCACGACTCAGAACATGGAGAAACGAGGTGCCAACAGTGTGGGCTTGTTCTTACACAGGAAGCTATTGATCGTGGACCCGAATGGCGGTCCTTTTATGCCGATGAAAAAGATCGAAGAAATCGTGTCGGAGCTCCTCTCAGCCCCCTTTTGCATGACCGGGGACTAAGTACTACAATAGGGTGGCAAAACAAAGATGCCTACGGGAAACAGCTCTCTGCGGAAAAACGAACACAGATGCATCGACTCCGAAAGTGGGACAACCGATTCCGGACTAAAAATGCCCAAGACAGAAACCTAAAGCAAGCTTTCAACGAAATTAGACGGATGTCCTCAGCACTTGGACTCATTGATCCTGTCAAAGAAACCACTGGTGTTATTTATCGGCGAGCTGTTAGTGAGGGTCTTCTTCCAGGGCGTTCTATCGAAGCAATGGCGACAGCTAGCCTATATGCTGCAGCTCGCCAACATAACACACCTCGAACGCTGTCAGAGTGTGCGGCAGTTAGTCGCGTCCCGCAACTTCCAATTCAGCGAGCCTATCGATATCTCTCACGTCAACTTGGTCTTCAAATTCAGCCAGCAGACCCCATGCAGTATATCAGACAATTCGCTTCAGGCCTTGATGCAACAGAAGAGACGGAGAACTTAGCGAGAGAAATACTCAAGACTGGTAAAAGAGCAAATATCTTGAGCGGAAAAAAACCAGCTGGCCTCGCAGCTGCGGCCCTCTATTCGGCCTCACAGCTTTCTGGCGAAGAGTTCACTCAGGAAACGATAAGTAATGAATCGAAAGTCAGCCATGTAACTATTCGTGACCGCTATCATGAGTTACTGAAGATATACCTAGAGAGGAACGAAAGTTGAGTTTCAGCAAAACCGAGAAGGGATTCAGTTATCTATTTCTCATAAAGCGGCAGTGGATTACCTATGAATAAAAATCAGAACGAACTCCAGATACTCGAGATACTTGGTGTAGAGGGTCCATTACATGTGAGGAGAATTGCGGAGGAATTAGGTAAACATCCTCTCTCCGTAGACCGAATTTGCTCCCGGTTGTACAAAACAGGAGATATCCATTCTTGCAAACGAGGCCATTACCGACTTACTGAACGCGGGAGAGCAAGGCTCATTGGTGAATTCAGTTGAATCCTGAATTCGCTGATAGGTATTGGCCAGGGAAATTCGCCTTCTACTTGAGTTACGAGGAAAACCGCATTTTTGGCATATCTACTTGGCAAAAACTACATACTGTTTCTACAAAGGCATATTCTATAAAAGAAGTGGATAGAATCAACTACTCACCGTCAACTGGATGCTGAAACCAGACAATGGGAACTAAGCGAGAGAGTGATGAGGACAATCCAACGATTGAACAAATCCTTGAAGCGCTGGGCGATCCCGATAGTCAAGCCATCCTTGAAGAAACAACGTCACCAATGACCGCAAAAGAAATCGCAGAGAACAAAGACATCCCGATTTCAACTCTGTATCGCAAATTAGACCTCTTAAGCAGTGCTACTCTTCTAAGAGAGATCCATACCGTTCATCAAGATCGCGGTAGAATCACACGCTACCAACGAAATTTCACAGACATTCGCATTTTCACCTTAGAGAATGGCAAATTAGATGTGGAAATGAGCCGGCCAAAACGTCCTGCAAACCACCGACTAGCAGATATGTGGTCGACAATGGGTGAGGAACTATGAGTCAAGTCGAAACGTTGGCTATATTCACTCTCAAATCAATAATAGTCGTTCTTGGTGGTGCCATTACGTACATTGCTTACAAAGCATATTTGCGGACGAAAGCCTCCTCATTACGCGCTCTTGCGTTTGGATTCGGAGTTGTCACTACTGGAGCTCTCTCTGCAGGGATTGCCCACCAAGCACTTGGAGTCTCATTCCAGGCAGGCGTTCTCATTAATAGCGTTTTGACTGTTGTTGGGTTCTCAATAATAATATATTCTCTACATCTAGAAGAATGAGACCTTCCCTCTAAAATGAATATCGGAGTCTTACGTATCATATCTCATAGACAAAGAACTGGAGATGACGAAGAAACCATATTGGAGTAATCAAAGCGAACAGTGTTCCCCAATACCATGAATTAGCTACAAGCCAGGAAATCACGGCGACTACTACTCCTAGTAGAAGCGTTGAATTGTATGCAATGGCGGACGTGACTTGTTCAACACGCTTTTCGGGAACTGGCCATGCAACTAACGTGAAACCCGTTTTTGAGTGGCGACTTATCCCAATAGAGAGTATAAGCCCTCCAAGTCCCGCCAAGGGAAATACGATGAAAATTGGCGAATAACCTCTAATGAGAATGGAGACCCCGATACCAGCCCATATCGGAGATGAGTAACTGCTGATTTCCACAGCGTGTCCTATTATCGAGGCGTCAACATCCCCTCGCATCCTATCGTGCATTTTTAGATATTTGATACTTATCTCTGTATCCTTGCTCCCTGCTTGGAGAGAGTAGCTGTTTTTCCCCCATTAGAAACTGAGGACTGTGCGCCCCCTCAATGAGATTACCGAGGGTCGAGCCGGGAAAGACGCATTGCATTCCCTGTAACTCCAAGCGTCATTCCTGCATCACCAGCGAGCACTGCCAGCCATATTGGGACGTAGCCGAATGGAACGGCTACTGCAAGGATAGCTTTCGCTGCAAGGCTTGCCCAAATGTTCTGTCGGATAACACTGTTAGCACCGTGTGCGAGTTCATAAAGATAGGGTAGCTTTGAGAGATCATCACTCATGAGCGCAATGTCAGCGGTTTCGAGAGCCGTATCCGTACCAGCAGCACCCATGGCAATTCCTACAGTCGCCGTCGCCAGGGCAGGTGCATCGTTGACGCCATCGCCAACCATTGCAACCCCATCATACGACTCATCCAGCTTCTGCATTGCTTCGACTTTTTCGTCGGGAAGAAGTTCTGCTTGGAACTCATCGACGCCAACCTCGTCGGCGATAGCTTTAGCAGTTCGTTCATTATCGCCAGTCAACATTATAATGTGTTCCACACCGGAATCATGAAGCTGCTGAATTGTCTGTTTAGCTTCAGATCTGATCTCGTCGGCTACAGCGATAATACCTTCAATTTCGTTTTCAGTACCGACGAGTACGACTGTTTTCCCCTGTGACTGTAGCTTAGGAACAACTTCTTCAAGTAGATCCACACAATTGTTCTGTTCACACACCTGACGGCTCTTCTTCGTAACGACGCCGCCGTCGGTTGTTGCGTGGGCATGGGTTAGATCGAAACCTAACTCTTCGAACAGGCCAGGCTTCCCAGCATAGTGAAGCGTCCCATCAAGATCCGCTTGGACGCCTTTTCCCGTAATACTATCAAATTCATCTACTTTACGCTCGGGAACGGCGGCTTGCTCAGCGCGGTCGACAATTGCCTCACTGATGGGGTGCTCTGACCGTGACTCTAGTCCGCGAGCACACCGGAGTACATTCTCCTCGGTGTTCTCGTTTAGAGGAACTATCGGTACTTCCCAATCGTATCTGCGGCAGGCTGAATCATTGCTCTGATTGAGGAAGATGTCTGGTTGAGGGAGTGTGTTCGACCCGACTCAGCCAGACGATCGCCTTTCTGCCACCGACGCCAAAGAACTAGCCCACGACCAGATTAGCGATCTTCCGCTCCCAGGGATCGAGGGTTCGCCCCTCGATCCCGGCGATATCTGGCCTGTCGTCGCCCGTGCTGCTGTCGGCCAGACGTCCGTCTGGGAAATCTGTTCCCAGACGGACGAGACTCCCTGCGACGATGCCGTCCGAGAGTGGCTCCATACCGTCGATCAAGACGATATCGAAGCGGCCGCCAACGAACTCCTCGCTGATCAGGCCACGGAGGTCCTCGACCTTTCACGGTCGAGGACCGTCCTCTTGGATTTCGTCGACAACCCCTATCACGGCACCTTCGACGACGAGGAAGGCGAACTCTGTCGGATGAAAGCTACTGACGGAACAACGACGTGCCATCGCTACTGCACCGCCTTCACGCTCACGACCGGCAAGCGACTCACGCTTGCTCTCACGAAGGTCCGCAGCGACGAACCCACCGCCGACGCGGTCGAGCGCGTCCTCGACCACGTCGGCTCGTTTCCCTTCGAGACCGATGTCTACCTTGCTGATCGCGGCTTCTACATCGAGCGCGTTCTTCGCAGCGCACGACAGCAAGCGCCAGTTGTCGTGCCGGTCGTCCCGAAGGGCGACCGGCTCAAGCAGAAACTCGAGACGTCCGTCTCGAAGTGGGACAGTTACACGATGTACAAAGGCCGCAAGCGGGAACTGACGTTCCCGCTCGCGGTCTGTATCTCCTATCAGAACGGTGATCGCGGCAAGAGCGGCGAGGTCGTGCGAGGCTACGCGGCCTGCGGTCTGACCGACCGCAGGCCGAAACAGATCGAGCAACTCTATCGAAAGCGTTCAGCCATCGAAACCGGCTACCGACTATTCCGCCAAGCTCGTGCCGTCACGACAACGCAGGATGTTGCGGTGCGGGTGCTGTACGTCGTCGTGAGCTTCCTGCTGAAGAACCTCTGGGTAGTGCTTCGATGGGCGGTCGTCGCCCGCCCGCGCCGAGGCGGGCGCGACCTCCCGAATCGATTCACGTTCAACACCTTCTGTGAGTGGACCAAA